>NZ_CP156891.1:1020000-1315000 GCF_019249795.2 Segatella copri | reverse complement strand
TATTTTGAGGCAATCGATGCTCCTGATGTTCAGAGAGGCGAGTTGTCAAGTAGTCTGTCTGTCAATAGGACGGACGACTTCTTCGAGCTCAATTTCCATACTGAGGGAGTGGTTCACATACCATGCGACATCTGTCTGGACGATATGGATCAAACCATAGAGACTAATGACAGGCTAGTCGTAAAATTCGGAGAAGAGTACTCAGAGGATGATGATCTGGTGACTGTGGCCGAGAACGAAGGAATACTCGATGTCGCCTGGTTTATCTATGAATTTATAGATCTCAATATTCCCATCAAGCATGTGCATGCACCTGGAAAATGCAACCCTGCTATGATTGAAAAGCTCAATGAGCATTCTGCCGCCCGAAGCGGTGAGGAAGAAGAGGATACTGTAGATCCACGCTGGGAAGCTCTATTGAAATTGAAAAAATAAAAATTAAAATTTTAAACATTTAAAAATTATGGCACATCCTAAAAGAAGACAGTCAAAGACACGTACACTTAAGAGAAGAACTCATGATAAGGCAGTAGCTCCTACATTGGCAGTTTGCCCTAACTGTGGTGCATACTATGTATACCACACTGTTTGCCCTACTTGCGGTTACTATCGTGGTAAGGTTGCAATCGTTAAGGAAGCAGCTGAATAATGGGTAAAATTAATGCTGTAATTACAGGTGTTGGTGGCTACGTGCCAGACTATATCCTCAACAACGAGGAATTGTCTCGCATGGTAGATACTACAGATGAGTGGATTACCACCCGTGTGGGTATTAAAGAGCGCCGCATCCTTACAGAGGAAGGCCTCGGGACCAGCTATCTGGCGCGTAAAGCTGCCAAGCAGTTGATTCAGAAGACTGGCGTTGATCCTGATACAATCGATGCACTGATTGTAACGACCACGACACCTGACTACAAGTTCCCTTCTACAGCATCTATCGTCCTCGGTAAGCTGGGGTTGAAGAATGCTTTCGCATTTGACTTCTCTGCAGCTTGCTGTGGATTCTTGTATACCCTTGATGTTGCTGCAAGCATGATTCAGAGTGGTAGATACAAGAAGATTATTGTGATTGGTGCTGACAAGATGTCTTCATTGGTAGATTACACAGACCGTGCTACTTGTGTTCTCTTCGGAGATGGAGCAGGTGCGGTTTTGGTGGAGGCAACTGAAGAGGAGAACGTTGGTGTTCAGAACTCATACCTTCGTACAGATGGACAAGGTTTGCCTTTCCTTCACATGAAGGCTGGTGGTTCTGTTTGCCCTCCATCACATTTTACAGTTGATCATCGCCTGCACTATCTTTATCAGGAAGGTCGTACTGTATTCCGTTACGCAGTAACAGATATGAGCAACGACGTGATGAAGATTATGGAAATGAACAATCTGAAGGCTGATGATGTGAATTGGGTAATTCCTCACGAGGCTAATCTCCGTATTATCGAGGCAGTAACCAAGCGTGCTGGAATTCCACTTGATAAGGTGGTTGTAAACATCGATCATTATGGAAATACTAGTGCAGCAACAATTCCATTGGCACTCTGGGATGCTGAAAGCCAATTGAAGAAGGGCGATAACGTCATCTTCACAGCATTTGGTGCAGGATTTGTACATGGCGCTTCTTTCTATAAGTGGGCGTATGATGGCGCTGCTTACGGAAAGTAATCTATAAAAATAGGATAGAATAATAATCTATATAAGGAAACGCATCTTTCTTATTTCTCTATAAATAAGTAAGGATGCGTTTCTTTAGCTTAAAAACAATAGAGCTTAACTTCTTGATAGTAAAATTTTGCTAAATTCAATTTTTTATGCATAAAGCTGGTTTCGTAAATATAGTAGGTAACCCTAATGTGGGAAAAAGTACCTTGATGAATCAATTGGTGGGTGAACGTATTAGTATTGCAACTTTTAAGGCTCAGACAACCCGTCATCGTATCATGGGTATTGTGAATACTGATGATATGCAGATTGTATTTTCTGATACTCCTGGTGTTTTGAAGCCTAATTACAAGATGCAAGAGATGATGCTTGCCTTCTCTGAGAGTGCATTGGCGGATGCTGATGTGCTGCTTTATGTGACTGATGTGATAGAAAACCCTGAAAAGAACATGGAATTCTTGGAAAAGGTTAAGAAAATGCAGATTCCTGTACTCTTGCTCATCAACAAGATTGATCAGAGTGATCCGAAGAAGTTGGGTGATATTGTTGAAAAATGGCACTCTTTGTTGCCTAATGCAGAGATTCTTCCTATCTCAGCGAAGAATAAATTCGGAACGGATATGCTCTTGAAGCGCATTAAGGAACTCTTGCCGGAATCTCCTGCTTTCTTTGATAAGGATCAGCTGACAGACAAGCCTGCCCGTTTCTTCGTTTCAGAGATTATCCGAGAAAAGATTTTGCTCTATTATGATAAGGAAATACCTTATTCTGTAGAGGTAAGAGTGGAGCGATTTAAGGAAGATGAAAAACGTATCCACATTAATGCGGTGATTTATGTTGAACGTGATTCCCAAAAGGGTATCATCATCGGGCACCAGGGGATTGCATTGAAAAAGGTGAATACCGAGAGTCGTAAGGCTTTGGAAAAGTTCTTCGACAAGAAAATCTTCTTGGAGACTTTCGTAAAAGTTGATAAGGATTGGCGCAGTTCTCAGCGAGAACTTGATGCCTTTGGATATAATCCGGAATAATTGATCGTTAAGAGCTAATAGTTTAAAGACGCCCTTAATAACTATAAACTATCAACTAAAATAACTCCTCCCTGAATGTAATCGAGGGAGTGACTCTCGCCAAAAGAGCGAGGGCCGGAGCAAGGTCAGCTTCGGCAAAATTATTAACTTGGATGCAGAGACCACATCCTTGAATACCTCCTAAAAGGAAGGAGGATAATGACTGTTTATGGCAAATTTAGTAGCTATTGTAGGACGCCCTAATGTGGGTAAGTCTACTTTATTTAATCGTTTGACTCAATCACGTCGCGCTATCGTTAGTGATACTGCCGGTACTACTCGTGACCGTCAGTATGGTAAGTGCAGTTGGAATGGTAGAGAATTTTCGGTTGTTGATACCGGTGGTTGGGTTGTAAAATCTGATGATATTTTTGAAGATGCTATCCGCAAGCAGGTGCTTGTTGCTACCGAAGAGGCTGACCTGGTTCTCTTCCTGGTAGACGTTAACACTGGCCTTACTGATTGGGATGAAGACGTGGCGCTTATTTTGCGTCGTGCCAAATTGCCTGTTATCCTTGTTGCTAACAAGGTTGATAACAGCGCAGAGTATTATCAGGCTGCTGAGTTCTACAAGTTGGGCTTGGGGGATCCCCAGTGTATCAGTGCAGCTACAGGTGGTGGTACAGGTGATTTGCTTGATATGATTTTGGACAAACTTCAGGATAATCCTGAGGAGGCAATCGAAGAAGATATTCCTCGTTTTGCGGTAGTAGGTCGTCCGAATGCTGGTAAGAGTAGTATTATCAATGCTTTTATTGGTGAGGATCGTAATATCGTGACAGAAATTGCAGGTACTACACGTGACAGTATCTATACCAGATACGATAAGTTTGGTTTCGATTTTTACCTGGTTGATACAGCCGGTATCCGTCGTAAGAACAAGGTAAGCGAAGACTTGGAATTCTATTCTGTGATGCGTTCAATCCGTGCCATCGAGAATAGTGATGTCTGCATCCTGATGCTCGATGCTACCCGTGGTATTGAAACCCAGGATATGAACATCTTCCAGTTGATTCAGAAGAACAACAAGAGTCTAGTGGTTGTCGTAAATAAATGGGATTTGGTTGAGGAGAAGAATCAGAAGGTAATTGATACTTTTGAAAATGCAATCCGCAAGCGTATGGCTCCATTCGTAGACTTTCCTATCATCTTTGCTTCAGCCTTGACTAAGCAGCGTATTTTCCGAGTATTGGAAACTGCCAAGGAAGTTTACCAGAACCGTAAGGTTCATATTGGAACTTCTAAGTTGAATGAGGTGATGTTGCCTATTATCGAGGCATATCCTCCACAGAGCATAAAGGGTAAGTATATCAAAATTAAGTATTGCACCCAGTTGCCTAATACAACGATTCCTTCGTTTGTGTTCTATGCAAACTTGCCTCAGTATGTCAAGGAGAACTATCGCCGTTTCCTGGAGAATAAGATTCGTGAGAACTGGTCATTACATGGCTGTCCTATCAACGTCTTCATTCGTCAGAAGTAAATAAATGAAGCGAAGAATGCAGAATCAAAGTGTATAAAAATGAAGAAACTTTTGATTTTTATGATATTCATGATGGGATTGTTTTTTTCTTCCTGTAGGGAGGAGAAATCTGATCCTGGCTATCTTGCCGGTATTGCAGCCAAGGGATATTATGATTTGCTTTTAGAGGGCAAGTATAAGGAGTTTGTAGATGGTTACAATCAACCTTATCGGTTGCCAAATGGCTATCAGGATCAATTGCTGATGAATGCCAAAATGTTTGTTGAGCAGCAGCAAGATGAACATAAAGGTATGGTTAAGGTGAATGTTCTGAATGCAAAAGCTGATACAGCGCATCATGTTGCTGATGTTTTTTTGCAAGTGGTGTATGGTGACAGTACTAAAGAACAGATTGTGGTACCTATGGTAGAGGTAAAGGATGCCTGGAAAATGAGATAGTATTTATTTTGTAATAAAAAAGCCATCAGCCAGTTTCTGGTCTGATGGCTTTTTTTGAACGATACTGTTTTATTTGTTTTTAGCTTCTTCCAGCTCCACCTCCTTTACTTTGCGGAAGAGATCGGAAGCAAAGACTAAATCGTTGAGTTTCTCGTTTGTTGAGGTCATCACTTCATCTTTGTTGCCTTGCCATTCTTTATGACCTTGGTAGATAAAGCAGATGTTTTCACCAATGCCCATCACCGAATTCATGTCGTGGGTGTTGATGATGGTAGTCATATTATAGTCTTTGGTGATGCCTGAAAGCAGTTCATCTATCACAAGTGAGGTCTTTGGATCCAAACCTGAGTTTGGCTCATCGCAGAACAAGTATTTCGGATTCATTACGATGGCACGTGCAATAGCTACTCGTTTCTGCATACCACCCGAGATTTCTCCAGGATATTTCTGCTGAGCCTCTATCAGATTGACGCGGTCAAGACATTCCTGAGCCCGTTTTACGCGTTCCCTGTAATTCAAGGTAGAGAACATATCAAGAGGGAACATGACATTCTCAAGTACATTCAAAGAGTCGAACAGGGCTGCGCTTTGGAAAATCATTCCCATCTCGCGGCGCATCAGAACTTTTTCTTTTTTCGACATCCGGGTGAAGTCACGGTCATCGTAGAGAACTTCGCCACTTGTAGGCTGAAGTAATCCTACGAGATTCTTCATGAGTACGGTCTTTCCGGAACCGCTCTGTCCGATTATCAAATTAGTCTTTCCTGTTTCAAAGGTGACGTTTATATTGTCTAATACAACCTTGTCGCCAAACGACTTGGTGAGATTTCTAACTTCTATCATAGTTTACGAGAGAATTTGAGTGAGGAAAACATCTGAAAACAGAATCAAAACACTAGAACAGACAACAGCATCGGTTGACGATTTTCCAACCTCAACAGATCCACCTTCTACGGTATAACCGAAATAAGAAGATACGCTGGAAATGATGAATGCAAAGAAAAGGCTCTTGATGATGCTCATCCATACAAACCATTGGTTAAATGAATGTTGCAAGCCAAGTGTCAGATCATCTGGTGGTAGGATATGCCCAATATATGCCGTTCCATAGGCGCCGATGATACCCATGCCAGAACTGAAGATAACCAGGAATGGCATGATGGTAACCAAACCGAGAATTTTAGGTAGAATGAGGTAACATGCAGAGTTCACTCCCATGATATCAAGGGCATCAATCTGTTGGGTGACACGCATTGTTCCCAACTCCGAAGCGATATTAGAGCCCACTTTGCCTGCGAGAATCAGACACATGATACTTGATGAGAACTCCAGAAGCATGATTTCTCGAGTGGTGTAACCTGAAACCCATCGTGGCATCCATGGACTCTGAATGTTCAATTTCATCTGGATGCAGATAACTGCTCCAATGAAGAAGGATATCAGTAAAACGATACCAATAGAATCAATACCCAATTGCGACATCTCCTTGATGTATTGTTTCAAGAACATGCGCATGCGCTCAGGACGGGAAAAAGAACGTCCCATCAATATAAGATATTTACCGAAGGTGGTAAGCCATTTTTCTATTAACATGCTATTATAAAACTGAATTTTGCTGCAAAATTAACCAAAATCCTCTAAAAAACTGCAATATTATGAATAGTTTTTGATTTTATAAGCGATATTTCCTTTATTTTTAGTATTTTTGCAGCCAAATTAGCTAATTATGGACGAAATTAACAATAACGAACAGCAAAATCAGAATTCTCTGGTTTTGCGAACAGAGGGATTGGTGAAGCGCTATGGTAAACGAACGGTTGCCAATGGAGTTTCTATCAATGTGAAGCAAGGAGAAATTGTGGGATTACTTGGACCTAATGGTGCTGGTAAGACAACTTCTTTCTATATGACAACTGGACTTGTTGTGCCTAATGAGGGACATGTCTTTCTGGGAGATCAGGAAATTACTAATTTTCCTGTATACAAACGTGCCCGTGCGGGAATCGGATACCTGCCTCAGGAGGCCAGTGTTTTCCGCAAGATGAGTGTTGAGGACAATATACTTTCAGTCTTGGAAATGACAGGAAAACCACGTAGTTATCAGTTGCAGAAGTTAGAGAGTCTTATTAGCGAGTTTCGTCTCAATAAGGTTCGCAAGAACAAGGGTGACCAGCTTTCCGGAGGTGAGCGCCGCCGTACAGAGATTGCCCGTTGCCTGGCTATTGACCCAAAGTTTATCATGCTCGATGAGCCATTTGCTGGTGTTGACCCTATTGCGGTAGAAGATATTCAGCATATTGTATGGCAGTTGAAGTATCGCAATATCGGTATTTTGATTACCGACCATAATGTACAGGAGACTCTGACCATTACAGACAGAGCCTATCTGCTGTTCGAAGGTAAGATCCTTTTTCAGGGCAAACCAGAGGAATTGGCAGAGAATAAGATTGTGCGCGAAAAGTATCTGAGTAACAGTTTTGTGCTCAGAAAGAAGGACTTTCAGCTCATAGATGAGCAAAAAAGAGCCAAAGAAGCAGCGACTGATGGTTAAAAAATCATTTTTTTCTCTTATATATTAGGTATATCCATTAAAAATGTGTAATTTTGCAAGCCAATTGCGGTTATACACGAAAACTGTAGAATTAAAGAAAATATTAACAATAATAAAATAACAAATATCAAGATGAAAATTTCATTTGAAAATCCTGACAAGATTAATGGTCTTTTGACCCTCGTTGTCGAAGAGGAAGATTACAAGAATGATGTCGAGAAGACATTGAAAGATTATCGTAAGAAGGCTAATGTTCCAGGTTTCCGTCCTGGTCAGGCTCCTATGGGTATGATTAAGCGTCAGTTCGGTCCATCTGTAAAAATGGAAGCTATCAACAAGCTCGTTGGTCAGCAGATTTACAAGTATGTACAGGACAACAATATCCAGATGCTCGGTGAGCCTCTCCCATCAGAGAAGCAGGAGCCAGCTGACTTGGAGAATGGTACTTCTTTCACATTTATGTTTGATATCGCTGTTGCTCCAGAGTTCAAGGTAACTCTCAATGGTCGCGACAAGGTTGATTATTATAACATCACAGTTGATGATAAGATTCTCGATCAGCAGATTGATATGTACGCTCAGCGTGCAGGTAGCTATGAGAAGGGTGAGAAGTACGAGGAGAATGACCTTTTGAAGGGTGACTTGCGTGAGCTTGATGAAAATGGCAATACCAAGGAAGGTGGTATCACTGTAGAGGGTGCTATCCTGATGCCTAGCTACATCAAGGTTGACGAGCAGAAGAATCTCTTCAACGATGCTAAGCTCGGTGATGTAATCACATTCAACCCTAAGAAGGCTTATCCAGAGAACGATACTGAGGTTTCTTCACTCCTGAAGATTGAGCGTGAAGCTGTTAAGGACTTGGAGTCAGAGTTCAGCTTCCAGATTACAGAAATCCAGCGTTTCAAGAAGCATGAAATCAACGAAGAGCTCTTTAAGCAGGTTCTCGGTGAGGATACTGACGTGAAGGACGAGGCTGCTTTCCGTGCTAAGATTGCAGAGGGTTTGCAGGCACAGCTCGTTAACGACTCAGATTATAAGTTCATCCTCGATGTTCGCGAGCACTGCGAGAAGAAGGTTGGTGAATTGCAGTTCCCAGATGCACTCTTGAAGCGTATCATGTTGGCTAACAACAAGGATAAGGGCGAGGAGTTCGTAGAGAAAAACTATGCTGAGAGCATCAAGGAGTTGACATGGCATCTTATCAAGGAGCATCTTATCAAGGCTCAGAATATCAAGGTTGATGACAATGACCTGATGGAGACAGCTAAGGAGGCAGCTCGTGCTCAGTTCGCTCAGTATGGTATGAACAACATTCCTGATGAGTACATTGAGAACTATGCTAAGGAAATCCTCAAGAAGGGTGACGCTACAGATGCACTTGTAGATCGCTCTATCGATCGTAAGTTGGCTGCAGCTCTGAAAACAGCTGTAAAACTCAACGAAAAGGAGATTTCTGTAGAAGATTTCAACAAGATGATGCAGGAATAACATTTTTTTGAAAAAAAACTTCAAATAAATACGAGGTTATCGACTTTTTTTATTATCTTTGTTCCACCGAACGAGAAATAAGGGTTGATGACCTCTTTTTTCGTATGATTTAAGACGTAAAATACTATATAGATATGAACGATTTTAGAAAATATGCAACCAAGCATCTTGGTATGAATGGTATGGTGCTTGATGATGTTATTAAGGCACAGGCTCAGTATATGAACCCTTACATCTTGGAGGAGCGTCAGCTGAACGTTACTCAGATGGATGTATTCTCTCGTTTAATGATGGACCGTATCATCTTCCTGGGTACACAGATTGATGATTACACAGCAAATACATTGCAGGCGCAATTGCTGTATCTTGATTCTGTAGATAGCGGCAAGGATATTTCTATCTATTTAAACAGCCCTGGTGGTAGCGTTACTGCCGGTTTGGGTATTTATGATACCATGCAGTTTATCTCTAGCGATGTAGCTACTATCTGTACAGGTATGGCTGCTTCTATGGCTGCCGTGCTGCTCGTTTCTGGTCAGGAGGGTAAGCGTTCTGCTTTGCCTCATAGCCGTGTCATGATTCACCAGCCATTAGGAGGCGTTCAGGGTCAGGCTTCTGATATTGAGATTGAGGCTCGCGAAATCTTGAAGATGAAGAAGGAATTGTATACTATCATTTCAGACCATTCTCATACTCCTTATGATAAGGTTTATGCTGATAGCGACCGTAACTATTGGATGACAGCTGAAGAAGCCAAGGAATATGGAATGATAGATAATGTGTTGGTTCGTAAATAACGAATTGTTTTAAGTAAATATGCGTATATATAGTTAAGGTGCGCAAGAAGAGATAATAATTATAATATGCCAAAGAAAGTATGTAGCTTCTGTGGAAGATCAGAAAATGAAGTCAGATTACTCATCACGGGTATCAATGGCTTCATTTGCGAAGATTGTGCTAAGCAGGCCTATGAAATTATACAGTCTACAGGGGTCTTAGCTCCTAAAGCTGGGGAGGGTAAGTTTGTTCTCAAAGAGGTGCCAAAGCCTGTAGAGATCAAAAAATACCTGGATGAATATATCATCGGTCAGGATCAGGCTAAGCGCAATTTGGCTGTCGCTGTATATAACCACTACAAGCGTTTGCAGCAGCCAAAGGATGAAGATGGTGTAGAAATCGAAAAAAGTAATATCATCATGGTTGGTAGTACCGGTACAGGTAAAACCTTGTTGGCGCGTACAATAGCTAAGATGTTGGATGTTCCTTTCACCATTGTTGATGCCACTGTATTTACTGAAGCAGGTTATGTGGGTGAAGACGTAGAAAGTATCTTGTCGCGTCTGTTGCAGGTTGCTGATTATGATGTGGCTGCAGCAGAAAGGGGAATTGTGTTCATTGATGAGATTGATAAGATAGCCCGCAAGAGCGATAATCCTTCTATTACGCGTGATGTGAGTGGCGAAGGTGTACAGCAGGGATTGTTGAAACTCTTGGAAGGTACCATGGTTAATGTTCCGCCTAAGGGTGGACGCAAGCATCCTGATCAGGATTATATCCATGTAGATACCAAGAATATCCTGTTTATCTGTGGTGGTGCTTTTGACGGTATTGAGCGTAAAATAGCTCAGCGTATGAATACGCACGTAGTAGGCTATAATTCGGTTCAGAATGTAGCTAAGATAGATAAGAAGGATTTGATGCAGTATATCCTTCCACAGGATTTGAAGTCTTTTGGCTTGATACCTGAAATTATCGGCCGTTTGCCTGTGCTTACTTATCTCAATCCGTTGGATAGGGAGGCTTTGCGCAAAATCTTGGTTGAACCTAAGAATTCAATTGTCAAGCAGTATCAGAAATTGTTTGAGATGGATGGCATCAAGTTGAAGTTTGATGAGGAAGCACTCGATTATATCGTAGATAAGGCGGTAGAGTATAAATTGGGTGCTCGCGGGCTTCGTTCAATTGTTGAAGCTGTGATGATGGATGCTATGTTTGAGATTCCATCAGAGAAGGTTAAATCATTCACTGTTACGCTGGAGTATACCAAGCAACAGTTGGATAAATCTCATCTCGGACAGTTGGAAACAGCATAAATCAGTTGGGCTTTTCGCCCAATTGAATGCTATTTAATCGTATATATAGACATATATAATATAATAATAGGTGGATATGACAGAACAGGTTAATCTTACAGGACAGTTGAAGCATTATTTCGGCTTCGATTCGTTTAAGGGTGATCAAGAGGCAATCATCAGAAATTTGATGAGTGGCAATGATACTTTTGTATTGATGCCTACAGGTGGCGGTAAGAGTTTGTGTTACCAGTTGCCTTCGCTCATTATGGAGGGCACTGCTATTGTAATTTCTCCTCTGATTGCTTTGATGAAGAACCAGGTAGATGTTATTAATGGTTTGAGTGAAAGTGATGGCGTGGCTCATTATCTCAATTCATCATTGAATAAGTCGGCTATTGAGAAGGTGAAGAATGATATTCTCAATGGTACGACAAAACTCCTGTATGTTGCACCTGAATCTTTGACGAAAGAAGATAATGTTGAGTTCCTTAAAACTGTAAAGATTTCGTTCTATGCCATTGATGAGGCTCACTGTATCTCTGAGTGGGGACACGATTTCAGACCAGAGTATCGTCGTATTCGCCCTATTATTAACGAAATAGGTGTTGCACCTGTGATAGCGCTTACAGCTACTGCAACAGATAAGGTACGTACTGATATCAAGAAAAACTTAGGCATCATGGATGCCAAAGAATTCAAGAGTTCTTTTAACCGCCCTAACTTGTATTATGAGGTGCGCCCGAAGAACAAGGATATCGATCGTCAGATCATCATGTTTATTCGTCAACACAAAGGAAAGAGTGGTATTATCTATTGTCTCTCCCGTAAGAAAGTAGAGGAATTGGCAGAGGTGTTGAAAGCCAATGAAATCAAAGCGGCTCCTTATCATGCCGGTCTTGATTCGGCTACCCGTTCTCAAACCCAGGATGATTTTCTGATGGAGCGTATTGATGTCATTGTTGCTACTATCGCCTTCGGAATGGGTATCGATAAACCTGATGTCCGTTTTGTTATTCATTATGATATACCCAAGAGCTTGGAAGGTTATTATCAGGAAACGGGTAGAGCCGGACGTGATGGAGGCGAGGGTATATGTATCGCCTTTTATGCCCGTAAAGACCTCAGAAAACTGGAGAAGTTTATGGAGAACAAACCTGTAGCAGAACAGGATATCGGCAGACAGTTGTTGCAGGAAACGGCTGCCTATGCTGAATCGTCTGTCTGTCGCAGGAAAATGTTGCTTCATTATTTTGGTGAGGAATATCATGAAGAAAACTGCCATAACTGCGACAACTGCCTGCATCCTACAGAAAAATTCGAGGCTAAGGATGCGCTGCTCGTTGTTTTGGAGTCTGTTGCTGCGGTGAAGGAGAATTTCCGTCAGGAATATATCATCGATTTTGTAAAGGGACGTGCTACTGATGATATCGTTTCTCACAAGCATGATGAACTGGAGGAGTTTGGAGCAGGAGAAGATATGGATGCCAAAGTTTGGAATCCTGTTATCCGTCAGGCGTTGATAGCCGGTTATCTCAAGAAAGATGTAGAGAACTATGGCCTTTTGAAGTTGACAGCTGCGGGTAAGCGTTTCATTAAGAATCCTGAATCATTCATGATCGTTGCCGATAAGGAATTCTCTGATGATTTTGATGGAGCGCCTCTGAGCGAGCATAATACAGGTGCTTTGGATCAGACACTTTTCTCCATGTTGAAAGACTTGCGTAAGACAGTAGCAAAGAAGCATAAATTGCCGCCTTATGTTATTTTCCAGGATATTTCTCTGGAACAGATGGCAACGATGTATCCTGTAGATATGCAGGAATTGCAGAACATACAGGGAGTTGGAGCCGGTAAGGCAAAGAGGTATGGTAAGGAGTTCTGTAAATTGATCAATCAGTATTGTGAAGAGAATCTGATAGAGCGTCCTGAGGAATTACGTGTCAGGACAGTTGCCAAGAAATCAGTCTTGAAGGTAAGCATCATTCAGAGCATAGACCGCCAGATAGATCTTGATGATTTGGCAGAAGCAAAAGGTTTGGATTTCTCAGAATTGCTTGACGAAATAGAGGCAATCGTTTACAGCGGTACCAAGCTGAATATCGATTATTTCATAGAGGAAGTTGTGGATGATGACCATGTAGATGACATCTACGATTACTTCATGGAGAGCGATACTGATGATTTGAATGCGGCTCAAGATGAATTGGGTGAAGACTACAATGAAGACGAAATTCGACTCGTCAGAATCAAGTTTTTGTCCGAACAAGCCAACTAATCACGTTAAATAGCATTAATAAGGTAAGATTTTCGTGAAAAGCGAACTCTATCTGAGAAATTATTGCTAAATTTGCACGCAATAAATTTTTAAAGGTTACAATATGTCATCATTTGTTGCAGATAAAATTGTAATGGACGGTCTCACTTACGACGACGTCCTTCTTATCCCTGCGTATTCAGAGGTACTACCAAAACAGGTAGAGTTGAAAACCAAGTTCTCTCGTAACATCGAGTTGAACGTTCCATTCGTTACAGCAGCGATGGACACCGTTACCGAGGCTTCAATGGCGATAGCTATCGCTCGTGAAGGTGGAATCGGTGTAATTCACAAGAACATGACCATTGAGGAGCAAGCTCGTCAGGTTGCTATTGTGAAGCGTGCTGAGAATGGTATGATTTATGACCCTGTCACCATCCGTCGTGGCAGTACAGTGAAGGATGCTCTTGATATGATGCATGATTATCATATCGGTGGTATTCCTGTGGTAGATGATGAAAATCATCTTGTAGGTATTGTTACCAACCGTGATCTTCGTTTTGAGCGCCACATGGACAAGAAGATTGATGAGGTAATGACTAGCGAGAATTTGGTTACCACTCACATCCAGACCGACTTGGTTGCTGCTGCTGCCATCCTGCAGGAGAATAAGATTGAGAAACTCCCTGTAGTTGACAACGAGAATCACCTGGTAGGTTTGATTACTTACAAGGACATCACAAAGGCTAAGGACAAACCTATGGCTTGCAAGGATGCCAAGGGACGTCTTCGTGTGGCTGCCGGTGTGGGTGTTACTGTAGATACATTGGATCGTGCCAAGGCTTTGGTTGAGGCTGGTGCTGATGCTATCGTTATCGATACTGCTCATGGTCACTCTAAGGGTGTAGTTGAGAAGCTCAAGCAAGTTAAGGCTGCCTTCCCACAGGTAGATGTTGTGGTAGGTAATGTGGCTACTGGTGAGGCTGCCAAGTATTTGGTAGAGAATGGTGCTGATGGTGTTAAGGTAGGTATCGGTCCTGGTTCTATCTGTACTACTCGTGTGGTTGCCGGTGTTGGCGTTCCACAGTTGAGTGCTGTTTATGATGTATATTCTGCTCTTAAGGGTACTGGTGTGCCTTTGATAGCTGATGGCGGTCTTCGTTACTCAGGTGATGTTGTGAAGGCTTTGGCTGCCGGTGGTAGCTGCGTCATGATCGGTTCTTTGGTTGCTGGTACCGAGGAGAGTCCTGGTGATACCATTATCTTCAATGGCCGTAAGTTTAAGAGCTATCGTGGTATGGGTTCTTTGGAGGCTATGGAACAGAAGAATGGTTCTAAGGACCGTTACTTCCAGGGTGATACCAAGGATGCCAAGAAATTGGTTCCAGAGGGTATCGCTGGTCGTGTGCCTTACAAGGGAACTGTCCAGGAGGTCATCTACCAGCTGATTGGTGGTTTGCGTTCTGGTATGGGATATTGCGGTGCTGCTACCATCGAGAACTTGCACAATGCCAAGTTCGCTCGTATCACAAATGCAGGTGTGTTGGAGAGTCATCCACATGATATCACTATCACTAGTGAGGCTCCTAACTATAGCCGTCCTGAATAATATAATTAGGAAATATGAAGTTTTATGCACTTATAGCGGCAATGCTCCTTTCGGGGAGCATTGCTTTTGCTCATACCGACCCAATTGTTATGATTATTGATGGTCAATCTGTCAAGAAGTCGGAATTTGAGTACTTTTATCAGAAAAATCATTTGGGAAATACGGTTGATTCTAAAAGTGTCAAGGTGTTTGCCGATGGCTTTGTTAATTATAAGCTGAAAGTGCAAGCTGCTAAGGATGCTCATCTCGATACTTTGCCTAATATCAGGCGTGTGTTGAAACGATATGATGATGTCGAGTCATGCGAGTTGATGCCCGATAAAGGCAGTGTTCATGTTGCACATATCCTCTTGAGATTGGGACAGAAAGCATTTTACCACGAACAGGAGGTGGTGGAAAGAAGAATCGATTCTATTTATCAGGCTCTTTGCAAAGGTGCAGATTTTGCAGACCTGGCAAAAAAGTGTTCTGATGATAAAGGGTCTGCGGTCAATGGGGGTACTTTGGCATGGTTTACAAAAGGTCAGACTGTGCAGGCTTTTGAAAAAGTAGCTTTCTCTCTGCGAAAGGGTGAGATTAGTAGACCGTTTATGTCTGAGTTTGGTTATCATATCGTCAAGTTGCTGGATAAACATGATGATGGTAATCAGAAAAAATATGTTGCTGATGCTAAGGTAGAAAATTGGCAGGGAACCTACCAGCAGCAGGAGGAAGTAGAAAACCTTTTGCTGAATGAAATCTGCCAGCGTAATATTTGGGATAAGGCTGCTGCTGATAAAAAAGGTCTGGCTGCCTTCTATGCCAAGAATAAGAAAAAATACAAATGGGAAATGAAGCGCCTGAAGAAGATGAAGGTTAATCTGCCCCGGAATGGCGAATACCCGGATGTGGTACTTGCTGACTATCAAGACTCGTTAGAGAAACAATGGGTCGCACAATTGAAGAAGAAATATAAAGTGGTGGTTTTCCATAGCATGTTGACCACTCTCAATATACATTAATATATTATAGAAACAATACATGAATACTGGATATAAAATGACAATGGCATTTATAACCCTGCTGATGATAGTAGGAATAAGTGCTAGTGCAACAAGAGCAAGCCGTAGTGCTTTGGCTCATGAGGCTGATTCTGCAAATATCAAGCAACAAGCTGCTGCCGATTCTCAGAAAATCAATGAGGGTAGTGTGGTTGATGAGGTAATTTGGGTTGTCGGCGATGAGGCTATCCTGAAGTCAGACGTCGAGGTAACCCGTTTGCAGGCTGAGGCTGAAGGTATTAAATATACTGGTGACCCAGACTGTTCTATTCCTGAGCAGATTGCCGTTCAGAAACTGTTTCTCCATCAGGCAGCTATCGATAGTATCGAAGTATCTGAGTCAGAAGTCATGAATGGTATCGACGAACAGATCAACAGTTGGGTTTCCATGATTGGTTCTCGTGAAAAACTGGAGGAGTATCGCAAGCAAAGTATCACCCAGATGCGCCAGCAGATGCATGATGATTTCAAAAACCAACAGCTGATTCAGAAGATGAAGCAGGAACTGGTGAAGGATATCAAGGTGTCTCCAGCTCAGGTACGTAAATACTTTAAGGATTTACCTGCCGACAGTATCCCTTTTGTTCCTACAGAGGTAGAGGTTGAGATTCTTACCATGCAGCCACGTATTCCTCTTGAGGAGATTAACCGTGTGAAAAATCAGTTGCGTGAGTTTACTGACCGTGTGAATAAGGGTGAGACTTCTTTTGCTACTTTGGCTCGTCTTTATTCTGAGGATCCGGGTTCAGCCCGTATGGGTGGCGAGATGGATTATATCGGTAGAGGTATGTTGGATCCTGCGTTTGCAAATGTAGCATTCAATCTTACCGATCCTAAGAAAATCTCAAAGATTGTTGAGTCTGAGTTTGGTTATCATATCATCCAGTTGATTGATAAGCGTGGTGATAAGATTAAGTGTCGCCATATCCTGCTCAAGCCTCAGGTTTCTCAGGATGCTATTGATAAGTCTATCGGCCGTCTGGATTCTATCGGTAATGATATCCGTGCCGCTAAGTTTACCTTTGAGCAGGCTGTTGAAGCATTGTCTGATGATAAGGATACCCGCAACAACAAGGGTTTGATGGCCAATGTTACTCCTGACCAGTCAAGAACTTCCCGCTTCCAGATGAAGGATCTGCCTACCGAGGTTGCCCGTACGGTAGATACAATGAAGGTAGGTGAGGTTTCTGCACCTTTCACGATGGTGAATTCCAAGGGTAAAACCACTTGTGCTTTGGTAAAACTGGTAAGCCGTGTTGACGGACATAGAGCTACTATTACTGAAGATTTTCAGGTGATGAAGGATGTAGTGTTGGCTAAGGAGCGTGCCCAGACCTTGCACGACTGGGTAGTCAATAAAATCAAGCAGACTTATGTTCGTATGAACGATCGCTATAAGGATTGTAAGTTTGAATATCAAGGTTGGATTAAATGATAAATAAAAGATTAAATAATCATATCAGAGGGCATAGAATCATATCGGTTATGATTCTATGCCTGTTTGGGTTTTGTCTGATGCAAGCCATGCAGGCTCCAAAGAAGCATGCCAGAAAACGCCCTCATGGTGACCGCGTATATCTTTTGCATGCAGATGAATTGTACTATGATATGTTTGGTAATAATCCTGATGCCCAAATATTGAAAGGTAAGGTCTCTTTCTTGCATCAGGGCAGTCATCTTACCTGTGACAGCGCGTATTTCTATCAGGCTTCTAATTCCGTGAAAGCTTTCGGACATGTTCATTACCGGCAGGGAGACACCTTGTCACTCACTTGTAATAGAGCCGAGTATGATGGGCAGATGCAGATGATGAGAGCACGCAAGAATGTGGTCTTGCATCATCGTCGGCAGACTTTGCGTACTGATAGCTTGGATTTCGACCGCTTGTATAATATGGCAAACTTCTTTGACGGCGGAACGCTGATTGATGGTAAGGATAAGCTGGTTGCCGATTGGGGTGAGTATCATACCGAAACGCGTGAGGCTAAGTTTGTCTATAATGTCAAGTTGCGCAGCGGCAAGGATGTTGTTACCACCGATACTTTGTATTACGATGTCCGTAAGTCAAAGGCTCACATGGTAGGACCTTCTAAGATTGTTTCCGGTGCAAGTGTTGTCAAGACAGAAGACGGATATTATGATACCAAGACCGATAGAGCACAGCTTTACGGGCGCTCTACGGTTGTAGATAAAGACAAGACGCTTACGGGTGATACGCTCTATTATGTAAAGGATGGGGAGAGTACCGGATATGGTAATGTGGTTTATGTAGATAAGAAGAGCAAGAATTCCCTTACTTGCAATTATCTGCGTTACAACGAGAAAACCGGTAATGGCTTTGCCACCCGCAATCCTGTAGCGATCGACTATTCGCAGAAAGATACCCTTTGGGTTCATTCTGATACCATGCGTATCAATACCTTCCATATCAATACCGATTCGGTATACCGTAAGGTGCATGCTTATCCTAAGGTCCGTGCCTATCGCCTGGATATGCAGGCCATCTGCGATTCCCTGGTTTTCAATTCTCAGGATTCCTGCATGACCATGTATAAGGATCCTATCGTCTGGAATGGAAACCGTCAGTTGCTGGGTGAGAAGATTCTGGTCTTCATGAACGACTCTACCGTTCGTTTTGCCCATGTCATCGGACAGGCGCTGTCTGTAGAGCAGATGCCGGATAGTGTTCATTTCAATCAGATCAGTTCTTCTGAGATGAAATCTTACTTTGAAAAAGGTGAGATTAAACAAGGAGAGTCTATCGGTAATGTGCAGACCATCTATTATATGACGGATGATAAGGACAGTTCGCTCATTGGCTTGAATTATCTGGAGACCGATACCATGCGCATGTATATGGGACCGGGCAGGAAGATGGAGAAAATCTGGACCAATAAGTTTACATCTACCATGTATCCTATGACGCAGATTCCGCCGGCAAAATATAAACTTAACAATTTTGCCTGGTTCGAGGACTTGCGTCCTAAAGATAAGAATGATATCTTTGTATGGCGTGGTAAATCCAAGGGCTCCGAACTCAAGAACATTAAGCGTCATGAAGCTCCACTTCAGAAACTGACTGACTGATTATAATGAAGCATCATTTTCTTATATGATTAATATTTAGAGATGAGTGATATTATTCAACTTTTACCCGATTCTGTTGCCAATCAGATAGCAGCAGGTGAGGTTATACAGCGTCCGGCTTCAGTTATCAAGGAGCTGGTCGAAAATGCAGTCGATGCGGGTGCCAGGAATATCCATGTCACAGTTACCGATGCTGGCCGTACCAACATCCAGGTGATAGATGATGGAAAAGGTATGTCTGAAACCGATGCTCGTTTGGCTTTCGAACGTCATTCTACTTCCAAAATCCGTAAGGCTGATGATTTGTTTGCTCTTCGCACCATGGGCTTCCGTGGCGAAGCTTTGGCGTCAATAGCTGCTGTGGCTCAGGTAGAACTGAAGTCACGACAGGCTACCGACGAGATAGGAACCCTGATACAGATTTCTGGTTCCCGATATGAGAAACAGGAGCCATGCTCCTGTGCTGTGGGAAGCATCTTCTCTGTCAGCAATATCTTTTATAATGTACCCGCGCGAAGAAAGTTCCTGAAGTCCAATTCTACAGAGTTGAACAATATTCTGACGGCTTTCGAGCGGATTGCATTGGTAAATCCTCAAATCACCTTTACTTTACATAGCAATGGTACCGAAGTATTCAATTTGCGTGCCGCTAATTTGCGTCAGCGCATTCTCGATGTCTTCGGCAAGCGTTTCAATCAGGAACTCCTGCCGGTAAATGTAGAAACCACTATGTGTAAGGTGTCTGGATTTGTGGGCAAACCGGAATCTGCCAGAAAGAAAGGTGTGCATCAGTTCTTCTTTGTCAATGGGAGATACATGAAACATCCTTATTTCAATAAGGCTGTGATGGCTGCTTATGACCGTCTGGTTCCTCAGGGTGAACAGGTGCCTTACTTTCTGTATTTTGATGTAGATCCGAAGGATATTGATGTGAATATCCATCCTACGAAGACTGAAATCAAATTCGAGAATGAGCAGGCTATCTGGCAAATCCTCTCGGCTTCGGTCAAGGAGTCCATCGGTATGTTCAATGATGTACCTACCATTGATTTCGATACCGAGGATAAACCGGACATCCCTGTTTATAATCCAGAGATGAGCACTGCTGCTGCGGCACCGAAGATCAGTTTGAATCCTGGTTATAATCCGTTCAAGTCTTCCTCTTCCACTGGAGCAGTCCCTATGGGAGCAGGCTTCTCTGTTCCTAAGTCAAAGCCTCAGGTGGATGATAAATGGGAACAGCTTTATGAAGGACTCAAAGATCAGGATGATGTGCAGGGGATGGAGCAGACCATGGTGTTTTCCGATGATTCTAGTCAGGATAATACGCCAGACAGTATCATTGCAGAGAAATCGCCAGCCCATTATCAGTATAAAGGTAAGTATATCATGACTGCGGTAAAATCGGGATTGATGATTATCGACCAGCATCGTGCCCATGTGCGTGTCTTGTTCGAACAGTATTTGCGCCAGTTGGCTGACCGGACCTTTCATTCACAGAAAGTCCTCTTTCCTGAGGTTGTGCAGTTCCCGATGTCTGAGAAGGTAATCTTTGAAAAGATCCTGCCTGAAATGGAATCGATGGGCTTTGAACTGGAAGATCTTGGAGGCGGAAGCTATGCCGTTAATTCAGTTCCTGGCGGACTGGAAGGATTGAATCCTCTTAAACTGGTACAGGACATGGTTTCTTCTGCAGTAGAAAAGGGCGTATCAGCCATTGATGAAATCAATCAGACTTTGGCTTTGAGTCTGGCTCGCCAGGCTGCAATACCTCAGGGGCAGATATTGAGTAATGAAGAGATGGAGGGGCTGGTGAATGATCTTTTTGCCTGCCAGAATGTCAATTATACGCCCGACGGAAAGTCGGTACTTTGTATCCTCCGTCAGCAGGAAATTGAGCATCTTTTAGGTTAAAAGCAGGGAAAAATCCCGTTTTTCTTAAAAAAGTTAACGAAAAATGCTATTTTTTTTAGAAAATGAAGGTTATTTCAAAAAATAGTATTATCTTTGCTCCGTCATTCAGAAGGTATATATATATATAAATTGATTTTTAAATTATAAAGTTATGAAAAAGTTATTAGCAGTGCTAGCATTGGCTAGCGTAACAATGGGCAGTATGGCTCAGGATGCAGCAACTACTGAGAAGTATAGCGTTGCAACAAATTCTTTCTGGAGCAATTGGTTTGTTCAGGCAAACGTTGCTGGTTCTGCATTCTGGGGCAACCAGGAAGAGGGCAATGGTTTCTCTAAGAGCCCACTCAAGGGTTTCAGAAACAATCTCGGTTTCTCTGTTGCTGTAGGTAAGTGGTTCACACCAGGTCTCGGTCTCCGTACCAAGTTAAATGGTGTTTGGGGCCGTACAGTAGTTTCTGAGGATAAGTCAACAAATGCAAATAAGTATTGGACTTTGAATGAGCAGGTTTTGTTCAATGTTAGCAATATGTTGTGTGGTTACAACGAGGCTCGTGTTTGGGATTGCATCCCTTACGCAGGTTTTGGTATTAACCGTAACATGAGCGCTAACTGCTATGCTCCTGTAGTTGGTGTTGGTATCTTGAACGAGTTCAAGATCAATAAGAAGTGGGCTGTCAACCTCGATGTAAACTATGCATTAGGTGCTAGCGACTATGATGGTTACACAGGTGTATTGGCAGGTGCTAAGCCTAGCACATCTCGCTCTATCGACAAGGTGATTGCAAGACACGACCGTTCTTTGAATGTTGAGGTCGGTGTTACATACAACTTGGGTAAGGCTACTTGGAACAAGGTTCCAGATGTTGACGCTATCAACGCTCTTCATCAGTCAGAACTCGACGCTATCAATGCTAAGTTGAACGATGCTAATGCAGAGAACGACCGTTTGAAGAATCTCTTGAACAACCAGAAGTCTGTAGAGGATAAGGCAGTTAAGGAGTATGTTGCTACTCCAGTTTCTGTATTCTTCAACATCGGCAAGTCTAAGGTTGCTTCTAAGAAGGATCTTGTAAACGTACAGGCTCTCGCTCAGTATGCTAAGGACAACAACGCTAAGTTGGTAGTTAACGGTTATGCTGACAGCGCTACTGGTTCTGCAGCTGTTAACCAGAAGATTTCTAAGGCTCGTGCTGAGAAGGTAGCTGATGAGCTCGTTAAGTTGGGTGTTGCTAAGGAGAACATCGTAGTTAAGGCTAACGGTGGTGTTAAGGATTTGACTCCTGCTTCTTACAACCGTCGTGCAACTGTTCAGGTTGGTGAGTAATTATACAGTATATATAATATAAGGTATAAAAATAGAATAGGGCATTCTTCCTCGTGAAGAATGCCTTTTTTGTTTCTTTGAATTTCTTAAAAAAGAACTTTTCTTTCTCAATAAGTACCTTTGGGGGTTGAAAGAGGTTTGGCAGTCCCATCGTAAGTACTTTCTCTTGGTGGCTGTTTTTGGCAATTGAAATGCAAAAACTGACCGTTTTTACCCTGAAAAATGAGGAAAAACACCAGAAAATGCACTTTTTTGAAGAAAAAACGAAAAAAGTTGCTGAAAAATTTGGTGGAACCAAAAAATAGTCGTACCTTTGCAACCGCTTACGAAAAGTAAGGGCGCTTAGCTCAGCTGGTTTAGAGCATCTGCCTTACAAGCAGAGGGTCGGCGGTTCGAATCCGTCAGCGCCCACGGGGGTGTTCCCTGTGATTCACTTTTGTGGTTGCAGGGACTTTTTTAAGGGCGTTTAGCTCAGCTGGTTTAGAGCATCTGCCTTACAAGCAGAGGGTCGGCGGTTCGAATCCGTCAACGCCCACAATGGTGAAGGTCTCTCAACAAATGTTGAGAGACTTTTTTTATGCTTTTAAATTTATTTATCACTATTTTCTCTGTTTTCTCACGATAATTCATTAATTTTGCACCCTATATATAATACGTATTGTTATGAATTTAGATTTATTGACTGCCATATCACCAATTGATGGTCGTTATAGGGGAAAAACAGAGCAGCTCGCTAACTACTTCTCAGAGTATGCTCTCATTCGTTATCGTGTACGCGTAGAGATTGAATACTTCATTACTCTATGCGAGTTACCTTTGCCACAGCTTGCTTCTTTCGACAAGTCGCTGTTCGAACGTCTGCGTGACATTTATCGTAATTTTGACGAAAATGAAGCACAGCGCGTAAAAGACATCGAGAAGATTACCAATCACGATGTAAAGGCTGTAGAGTATTTTATCAAGGAAGAATTCGATAAGATCGGAGGCTTGGATGCTTACAAGGAGTTTATCCATTTTGGTTTGACATCTCAGGATATCAACAACACAAGTGTGCCTCTCTCTGTAAAAGAGGCTTTGGAAGAGTGCTTCAATCCGCAGGTTGAAGAGCTGATTGCACAGCTCCAGACTTATGCTGATGAGTGGAAGGATGTGCCTATGCTGGCTAAGACTCACGGACAGCCTGCTTCACCTACCCGCCTGGGCAAGGAAATCATGGTTTATGTTTACCGTCTTACCGAGCAGCTTAATTCGCTCAAGGCTTGCAAGATTACAGCTAAGTTCGGTGGTGCTACCGGTAATTACAATGCTCACCATGTAGCTTATCCACAGTATGACTGGAAAGTATTCGGTAACAAGTTCGTCAGCGAAAAACTCGGTTTGGAACGCGAGCAGTATACCACACAGATCAGTAACTATGACTACCTTGGCGCTATCTTTGACGCCATCCGTCGTATCAACACCATTATCATCGACTTAGACCGTGACTTCTGGATGTATATCTCTATGGATTACTTCAAGCAGAAGATCAAGGCAGGTGAGGTAGGCTCAAGTGCGATGCCTCACAAGGTGAATCCTATCGATTATGAGAACAGTGAAGGTAACCTGGGCATAGCCAATGCCATTCTTCAGTTCCTGGCACAGAAACTTCCGGTTAGCCGCTTGCAGCGCGACCTTACTGACAGTACCGTACTCCGTAACATCGGTGTGCCTCTCGGTCATAGCGTCATTGCTATCCAGAGTACATTGAAGGGCTTGCGTAAACTGATTCTTCACGAGGAGAAACTGCAGGAAGATTTGAATAATACATGGGCAGTTGTAGCTGAGGCTATCCAGACTATTCTTCGCCGTGAGGCATATCCACATCCTTACGAGGCATTGAAGGCGTTGACACGTACCAATCAGCACATGACTGAGGAAACTATTCATGAGTTTATCCAGGGATTGAATGTGAGTGATAGTGTTAAGGCAGAACTGATGGCAATCACACCAAGCAATTATACAGGTATCTAATATGCATAAAGGAATTTTGTAGTTTTAGTACATATATATAAAAGTAAAAATTAGATTTATTAACCCAGCCGTGAGGCTATTAAGTATTTTAAGAAAATGGATTCAGAATTTGAAAACAAACCTCAAGATCAGTCTTCTGAGAATGAGAGAACCCGTGAGGGCTACAACCCAGCAGGTGGTTATCAGAAGAGTTATCGACCAGTAGGTCGCACACAGCGTCCTCGTATCAATTCACATCGCGCATACAGCAGCGACAGAAGTAGCAGTAACAGCGAAGGCGGTTTCCGTCCTGAAGGTTTCGGTGCTGGCTTGCAGAGTACAGGCAGCAGCGAGCGTCCACAGCGCAGCAGCTATCAGAGCCGTGGTGGTTATGGTAACAGCAACCGTGGTGGCTACCAGCCACGTCAGCAGGGAGGCTATCAGTCTCGTCCTCAACAGGGTGGCTATCGTCCTCGTTACAACAATAATGATGAGCAGGGTGGTTATCAGCCTCGTCAGCAGGGTGGCTACCAGCCACGTCAGCAGGGCGGCTACCAGTCTCGTTCTCAGCAGGGTGGTTATGGCAACAACCGTGGTGGTTATGGTCGTCCCCAGGGTGGCGGCTATGGCAACAACCGTGGTGGTTATGGTCGTCCTCAGCAGGGTGGTTATGGCAACAACCGTGGCGGTTATGGCCGTCCACAGGGTGGTGGCTATGGCAACAACCGTGGTGGCGGTTTCCGTCAGCACACTCCTGGTTACGATCCAAATGCTAAGTATAGCATGAAGAAGCGTATCGAATATAAGGAGGAAAACATCGACCCAACAGAGCCATTGCGCTTGAACAAGTTCCTCGCCAATGCTGGTGTATGCTCTCGCCGTGAGGCTGATGAGTTTATCCAGGCTGGTCTGGTAACTGTCAATGGTGAGGTAGTTACCGAGTTGGGTACCAAGATCCTTCGTACCGATGAGGTGAAGTTCCACGACGCTCCTGTATCTTTGGAGAAGAAGGTATACGTATTGCTCAACAAACCAAAGGATTATGTTACAACCAGCGATGATCCTCAGCAGCGCAAGACTGTGATGGACCTCGTAAAGGATGTTTGTCCTGAGCGTATCTATCCTGTAGGCCGTCTCGACCGTAATACAACAGGTGTACTTCTCTTGACCAACGATGGTGACCTGGCTTCTAAGCTTACTCACCCTAAGTTCCTGAAGAAGAAGGTTTATCACGTTCATCTCGATAAGAATCTGACTGCTCACGATATGGATCAGATCCGTGAGGGTATCACCTTGGAAGATGGTGAGATTAAGGCAGATGCTGTAGAGTATGCTGATGATCGCGACAAGGCACAGGTTGGCATCGAGATTCATAGTGGCAAGAACCGTATCGTGCGTCGTATCTTCGAGAGCCTCGGCTATCGTGTTACCAAGCTCGACCGTGTACAGTTCGCAGGTTTGACTAAGAAAAATCTCCGTCGCGGTGACTGGCGCTTCCTTACTGAGAAGGAGGTAGACATGCTCCGCATGGGTGCTTTTGAATAAGGATAATAAGATATAATAAGAAAGGAGACTATCTGTTTAGTCTCCTTTTTAACCTATTAATTAACAATGGAAAAAGTAAAAAGAACTAAAGTTGTAGACTTGCTCAAGAGTACAGCCTACGGCTCAATCGTGAATGTCAAGGGATGGGTTCGTACCCATCGTAGTAGCAAAGCAGTCGATTTTATCGCTCTTAACGATGGTTCTACTATTAATAATATTCAGATAGTAGTCGACCCATCAAAGGTCGATGAGAATCAGCTCCGTCAGATTACTACCGGTGCTTGTATCAGCGCCGTAGGTACGCTGGTAGAAAGCCAGGGTGCCGGACAGAGTGTTGAGATCCAGTGCGAGAGCATCGAGATTTACGGTCTCTGCGGCAGCGACTATCCTATGCAGAAGAAGGGACAGAGCTTCGAATACATGCGTCAGTATGCTCACCTCCGTCTCCGTACCAATACCTTTGGTGCCGTGATGCGTATCCGCCATAACATGGCAATGGCTATCCACACTTACTTCCATGAGCATGGATATTTCTATTTCAATACTCCGCTCATCACAGCCAGCGACTGTGAGGGTGCTGGTCAGATGTTCCAGGTAACTACCAAGAATCTCTACAACCTGAAGAAGACCGAGGATGGCAAGATTGACTATTCTGATGATTTCTTCGGCAAGCAGACTTCATTGACCGTTTCCGGTCAGTTGGAGGGTGAGCTCGGTGCTACAGCACTCGGCGCCATCTATACCTTCGGTCCAACCTTCCGTGCAGAGAACAGTAATACTCCTCGCCACCTGGCTGAGTTCTGGATGGTAGAGCCAGAGGTTGCTTTCCTGGATATGGACGGTTTGATGGAGTTGGAGGAAGACTTCATCAAGTATTGTATCCGTTGGGCACTGGAGCATTGCAAGGACGATCTTGCTTTCTTGAACAAGATGATTGACAAGGGTCTGATTGCCCGTCTGGAAGGCGTATTGAATTCCGACTTCGTTCATCTTCCATATACCGAGGGTATCCGCATCCTTCAGGAGGCTATTGCCAACGGTAAGAAGTTTGAGTTCCCATGCGAGTGGGGTGATGACCTGGCTTCAGAGCATGAGCGTTTCCTCGTAGAGGAGCACTTCAAGCGCCCGGTTATCATGACCAACTATCCTAAGGCTATCAAGGCATTCTATATGAAGATAGACGAGGAGGAGAGTGGTTTCGGTGGCAAGAGCGGTCAGACCGTTCAGGGTACCGACGTACTGTTCCCACAGATTGGTGAGATTATCGGTGGTTCTGTCCGTGAGGAGAGCTATGACAAGCTGATGGGTGAGATTGAGGCTCGCAACATCCCTATGAAGGATATGAACTGGTATCTCGATACCCGTAAGTATGGTTCATGCCCACACGCAGGTTTCGGTCTCGGTTTCGAGCGTCTGATTCTCTTCGTAACCGGTATGCAGAATATCCGCGACGTGATTCCATTCCCACGTACACCAAAGAACGCAGAATTCTAGAATAAAAAAATGAAGCCTGTTTCGATGTCCTTCGAAACAGGCTTCATTGTTCTATTCATTGGAACGCTTGGTGCAACGACTGAACAAAACAAGGGTTTTACGTTCAATATAGCCCCTTTTTTTCGTCTTTTTATCACCAAAAATGGAAATGAGGCTTACTTGATAATGGGCAGGATGCTCCTGAAACTGCGTCCCGACGTAGCTGTCACTGCGTCGGGACGTAGTTGTTGTTACGTCGTGACGTAATTTCTCCTGCATCGTTGGCGGAATAACTCTACCTCCCTCTCATATGCTGATAGCTTTGATAAGCATATCGTTGTATCTGTCTATCACATCGTCATTGATACTTTTCCGATATTCACATCAATGCCAGTATATATGATAAGGTGTAATGGGCTGCCAGCCAGTTTTAGTAAGTAGATGAAATCATGTACGTCATTTAACAAGTTTATACGCTTCATTGAGTCGATAGATACGACTGCGTTGGGTTAAAGATACGACTGCGCTGGGCAGAAGATTCGATTTCGTTGGGTGGAAGAGTCAATTTCGTTGGCTGAATAATATGGCTGCGTTGGCTGAACGAAGTAGCTCAGTGAGCTGAATGAAGCACTTGAGTTATCAGAATGAGGTGGCTTGGTGTAATACGATTTACTCATACATTCGCATCTAGATGGTCCCTATATATAATAAGGTGTAGGACCGCCAATCTCCCCTATATATAATACGGTATAGGTTTTATATCGGCAAAATGGAGGAAAACAGGGAAAATGGACGGATTAGAAGCCCAATATGGGGGCTATTTTATAAAAAACATAAGAAAATTAGCCTTTTTTTGAAAAAAAATGCTCAAAAACTTGCAAGTTTCGAAAAATATACTTATATTTGCAACATGAAAAATCTCCTGGTTGGAGATATGATAAAAACAATAAGAACTGAGTGGCGATAAAAAGCCACAATATTTAAGAACGATAAAAAATAACTTTTCTAAGAGGACCTTTGAAAACTGAAAAAATAACTTTTCTAAGAGTGCAGACTCTTTTCATCAAACGGAACTCTTAATTCGATATAGAGAATTAATTAATAACTTCCTGCCGGAAGGCTAGGAAAATCGTATAACTTTATAAATTATTACCGTATGAAAAGAAAGTATTTTAGCGCGCTGCTTATGGGTGCATTGACAATTGCCTCGGTAAGCACATTTACTTCTTGTAAAGATTACGACGATGACATCGACAACTTGCAGAGCCAGATTGACAAGGCTGGTTTGCAGAGCGACATCGATGCATTGAAAACACAGTTGCAGGATGCAGCTTCTACTGCATCAGCAGCTAAGACTACTGCAGAGTCTGCTTTAGCTAAGGCTAATGATGCTGCTGTAAAAGCAGATGTTGAAAAAGCTATCCAGAAAGTTGAGGTTACAGCTAACAAGGCTGCCACTGACGTAGCAACTGCAATCAGTAACGCTGCTAATGCACAGACAACAGCTGACGGAGCACAAAAGGCTGCAGATGCTGCTGCTAAGGCAGCAAAGGATGCTCAGAAGCAAGCTGACCAGGCTGTTAAGGATGCCGCAGCTGTAGCTACTACAGCTAACGCTGCCGCTAAACAAGCTGACTTCGAGAAGGCTCTGGAGCGCATCGGTAACTTGGAAACAAGCCGAGTTACAGCAGACAAGTTGGATGAGAAGCTCACTCAACTCAAAGAAGAACTCCTCGGTGCTGATGGTGACAAAGAGACTATCGGTAGCTTGACCGTTAAGGTTAATGCATACAAGGGCGCTGTTGAGGAGTTGTATTCTGCAGTAACTAGCGTTGAGCTCGTTGAGACATATTCTGGTGTTAACGGATTTACAAGTAATTGGAATACAACAAATGGCATAACACCTCTCACAGTAGAGATGCTTCATGGTTTGATTTCAGACGACTCTAAGTTTGGTGATGAGAATGGTAATGACGCTAAGCCTATTGTTGAGTACGTTAAGGGTAAGGATATCGATGTGAAAGACGATGCTTCTATTGTAGTTCGCGTAAACCCAGTTAACGCTGACCTCACAAAGGGTGCTAAGATTATTCTTTTGAACTCTAAGGGTGAAAGCCTTGAGGACATTGTTAAGGTAGGTACTCCTTCTAAGTTCGACAAGTTGATTACTACTCGTGCTGCAGCTACTGTCAAGACAGGTCTTTGGAAGCTCCCTCTTTCTGTAGCAGAAGGCGTTTCAGAGGAAGACTTCAAGAAGGCAGTTACAGTAAAAGATGAGAATGGTAATGAAAAAGCTATCCTCTATGCTGTAGCTATCAATAACACTGTTGATTCTAAGGCAGAGGCAGCTGCTGACCGCTACGTAGTGTCTACTTACGATGTTAAGCCTACTTACAATAAGTTCGTGCCTAGCAACGATTTCACATTCAAGGTTGGTGGTAAGGATGTTAGTGAAATCCACAACCGTTGGACTGGTTATGAAATTGTTGGTGAAAACAGCAATTTCTCAAGCGATAAGAATCCTGAACTTGCTTGGGCAAATGATGCTGCCGCAGAGCCAGTTTTGGAAGGCGAGAAGAAGAACGTTGAGAACGCAAATTATCGTAGTCACCGATCTGATGTCCGATATTGGAATAGTCTCTTGCAGGTTGAAGTTGGTAAGCCATTCTCTATCACTGATTTGAAGACTTCAGACAATACGGCTGCGGATTATTACTATGTAGTACTCGACAAGGATAATGCTATCGAGTCTGGTGTTTCTGAGCTCAACGCTTGGAAGAACTATGAAATTGATAATTTGAACAAGGTTGTTCCTGCAAGCGAGAACTTGACTCTTACAATCCAGACCGAGGCTGCAAACCACGACATCATCGGTTTCCGTGTATATGCAGTAAACAAGGATGGTAAGTTGCTCGACCCAGATGGTAAGGCCTTCTACGTAGTTGTAGGTGAGAACTATACATCAGGTATCGTAGGTAACTTGGATGCAGTAAACAAGATTACAGAGAAGAAGGACTTCAGCCCAGTTGATGGTGTAAGCTATGGTCCTTGGGAGTTAGTAGCTGACAACAATGCATGTCCTCTTTCAGAGAAGCCTGTATTCGCTGCTGTTTATTACGACAAGGATGGAAATGAGACAACAAACATGTCTGAGGTTACAAAGATTGCCTTCAAGGTTAACAACCCAGCCCTCATCGCTGATGGTGCAACAGTTTCATTGAAGTCAACTTTGAGGAAGTATACTGATAACAACTTCTATGAGGTAGGTACCGTAACAGCTACGTACACCAAGGTTCTTCCTAAGGCATTCCCTGCTGACATCACATTCCGTCCAGCACAGGAAACAGGTAAGGGTACTGGTTACTTCATCGCTTACATGACGCCAGAAAATGGCTACACAGTAACCAATAAGAGCGTATATGGTTCTGTAGACTTGAATAACGTATTCTATAATCTCGACGATAACGTTAGTTTCGAAATCGCAGACGCAGCTAAGGATGCAAATGACAAGTTGACAAGTGTTAGGGCAGACAAGGCCAACAATTTTGTTGCGAAAGTTGCAGCTAAAGACTTCATTAACTCAACGACCAAGCATGCTGTTACAGCTAAGTACAACTATGGCGAGATTAGTCTTGTTAAGAATAATAAGACTGGCCAGTGGGAAAAGAAGCCTTGCTCTGTAGACTACGGTAAGAGTCTGTCAGTTACATTCGCTTGCTGGCATTCTGCAAGCAGCTATTCTTGGAAAGAACAGCCAGCACTCCAGTGGAAGGCTACTGCAAATGTAATCAAGACAGACATCAAGAACATTGCTGTTAAGAATACATATAACAATGATTTCTTCGGTGGTACATTTGCGCAGCTCTTGACTAACAAGTATCTGGAGGTTAAGGCTGGTTCAGCTCACTTGACATATGAAGGTCAGGTTGACCCATACTTCACGGTTGAAGTTGATGCCACTAACGGTCAGTTTATCTTTACTCAGACAGGTATTCAGGCAGAGAACGCTCCAACAGTTGATCACACAGAAAACTTGGAGTTCGTTGTTGTTGATGCTTATGGTCATGAGGTACCACAGTCATTCAAGGTTACTATCAAGCGTCCTGCTTCTAAGTAATTATTGCGACAACAAGAATCGGTTAGATTCTAGAACATTACTATAATACTGAGGGGGACGTTCATCTGAACGTTTCCCTCTTATTTTTAAACAATAAGGAAAGAAGAAGATGAGAAAATCATTTTTTTATATGGTTGTTTTCACCTTATTGCTGGTTCTAGGAATCAGCAGTTGTGGAAAGCCTGAACTTAAAAAGATAAGAGGCATCGTGAAAAATGTTCGCATTGATGATGATACCCTAAAGAACCTTACCGTTATGGACGGAGAAGATTCTATCGTATTTAATCTCAACGAGGTTCGTTACAACAATGGAGTGATGCTTCCTAATGATTCTGTTATTGTTGACTACATAGATGGAAAGAATGACACAGCTCGAGCTTTAGTAGTAACTGTACTTCCCAAAAATGCTGTAACAATCAATCCAGAAGACAACCAGAGCAAGAAACTCATTACAGCTCCCATAAAAAGCAATTAATAATCAGTTTTAAACTTATCAGACATGAAAAATTATAAGTTTATCATTGCATCTGCTATGCTCGCCCTCGGCACTTCAGCCGTGGCACAAGCCACCTATGTCGATAAGGACGGCAATGAGTATCAATTCAAGAAGCACTTCTACCCCGATATTCGGGGAGGTGGATAGTATACACTGGGCGAGGCTAAGTTCAAGGACTTACTCTCTCCTAATATTCAGGGAGCTATTGGCTATCAATTCTCTCCGCTTTTCGGACTCCGTGCTCAGATGAACGGACTCTGGAGCAAGGGCGGCTGGGCTAGTTTTCGCTCCAAAGTGGGAGAAAAGCCTTACAACGCCAAATATAAGTTTAAATATATGGCTCCTGGTGTAGATTTCATGTTCAACCTCTCCAACCTTTTCTGTGGCTGGAATCCGAACCGTGTGTTTAATATAAGTGCTTTCGCTGGCGGTGGTATCAACTGGGCTGGCGGCAACCAAGAGATAAACGGCATCGCTGCCACGCTTGAGAACTTCAACAACTACAACCTGGAGTATCTCTGGCAGGGAAAGAAGGTTCGCCCTTACGGCAGAGCCGGTATCGACCTGGAATTCAAGGTAAGCAAGGCTGTGAGCATCATGCTCGAGGGCAATGCCAACATGATTTCAGACAAATACAACTCTAAGAAGGAAGATAACCCTGACTGGTACTTCAATGCACTGGCAGGTGTACGCATCAACCTGGGCAAGAGCTATACCAAGAAGGCTAAGCCGGTAGAGGAACCTGCTCCGGCACCAGCTCCTAAGCAGGAATATGTAGCTCCTAAGCCAGCTCCTGTAGAGAAGAAGGTAGAGGAGATTCGCCGTGACATCTTCTTCACCATCAATTCTTACAAGATTGCTCCTGCTGAGGATGCTAAGATCCGTGAGGTGGTTGACTTCCTGAACAAGAACACAGAGGCAAAGGTTGTAGTAACCGGCTATGCTGACAAGGGTACAGGCTATGACGTCATCAACGACCGCATCGCTGCCAAGCGAGTAGCAGCTGTGGTTTGGATGCTTACAAAGAAATATAATATACCTTCAGAGCGCATTACAGAAGAATCTAAGGGTGCCCGTGTGCAGCCTTTTGCAGAAAATGCAGAGAACCGTGTAACGATCATGATCGCTAAGTAGTACGGTAAGTTTATAATGCGACAATCAATTATTTTAATTGGTGGCGGGGCATCCTCAAGGGGTGCCCCGTTTTTCTTTCAGCTATCCCTTCCTTCTCCCGCTCATTTTGTTATTTTTTCACCATTTCTTGCAGTTTCTCAATATTTTGTTGTACCTTTGCACAAAAATAATAATAAATTGCAAGAAAATGGGAAAGATTATATTGACGGGCGACCGTCCTACAGGTAAACTTCACCTGGGTCATTACATCGGCTCTCTGCAGCGCCGAGTACAACTTCAGAACGCTGGCGACTTCGACAGGATGTTCGTTTTCATGGCAGATGTTCAGGCTTTGACTGATAATGCCGACAATCCTGAGAAGATTCGCCAGAACATCACAGAGGTGGCTCTTGACTATCTCTCTGCGGGCCTCGACCCACAGAAGTGTACACTCTATATCCAGAGTATGATTCCAGAGTTGGCTGAGTTGACTACCTATCTGATGAACCTCATCAGCGTATCTCGTGTTCAGCGTAACCCAACCGTGAAGACTGAGATCAAGATGCGTAACTTCGAGGCAAACATTCCGCTCGGTTTCTTCTGCTATCCTGTGAGTCAGGCTGCCGACATCACCGCTTTCAAGGCTACAACCGTGCCTGCCGGTGAGGACCAGGAGCCTATGCTGGAGGTAACCCGCGAGTTGGTTCGCCGCTTCAACCAGACTTATGCACCTGTTTTGGTAGAGCCGGAGATTCTGCTTCCTGAGATTGCCTGCTGCCGTCGTCTTCCTGGAACTGACGGTAAGGAGAAGATGAGTAAGAGTCTCGGCAACTGCATCTACATGAGTGACGATGAGAAGACCATTTGGAAGAAGGTGAAGAAGATGTCTAACGGTGAGCCACGTATGAGCATGGAAGAGCCAGGACATCTGGAGGGCAATGCCGTATTCACCTATCTCGAGGCATTCTCTACTCCTGAGGATTTCGCAGAGTTCTGGCCTGAGTTCAAGACTTTGGATGAGTTGAAGGAGCAGTATGTGAAGGGTGGTATCGGTGACGGTACCTGCAAGAAGTTCCTGAACAGCGTCATTAACAAGATGCTCGACCCAATCCGTGCCCGCCGTCATGAGTTTGAGCAAGATATTCCTGAGGTATTCAATATCCTGAAGAAGGGTAGCGAGGATGCCCGCGAGTTTGCAGCCCAGACTATGGATGAGGTTCGCAAGGCTATGCGTATCGACTATTTCAGCGATGCTGCCTATATTGAGGAGCAGGCTGCGAAATATAGAGTATAGTGATTATTTATTAGTGATTAATGATAATCATTAAAGTACGTGAATAAACGAATATTACAATTAGCGGTGCCGTCGATAATATCCAATATCACGGTACCGCTTTTGGGTTTGGTGGATGTCGCCATCGTCGGGCATATCGGCAATGCGGCTTACATCGGAGCCATTGCCGTGGGGTCGATGCTGTTCAATGTCATCTACTGGCTTTTCGGATTCCTGAGAATGGGAACCAGCGGAATGACTTCGCAGGCTTTGGGAAGGAGAGATTTGGCTGAGGTACTGAGGCTCCTGGTGCGCTCTCTGAGTATCGGTGTGGGGATAGGAGTGCTGTTTTTCGTTCTCCAGAAATGGCTGATAGGCTGTGGACTGTGGGCGATGTCGCCGGAAGCGGATGTCGTAGAACTGGCACGAAGATACTGTTATGTCTGTATCTGGGGAGCCCCGGCAGTGCTAGGACTCTACGGATTTACGGGCTGGTTTATCGGTATGCAGAACACGCGCATTCCGATGATGGTATCGCTGATGCAGAATGTGGTGAACATCATCGCCTCTCTGCTGCTGGTCTTTGTCGGCGGTATGACGGTAGAAGGCGTGGCGCTCGGAACGGTTATTGCCCAATGGTGGGGATTCCTGATGGCATGTCTGTTCTATCGCATCTGTTATCGCCGGTTAAGCAAGTATGACTATCGCCGGCATCTCTTTGCTGCCGAACCGCTGAAGCAGTTTTTTTCGCTCAATAAGGATATCTTTCTCCGCACCCTCTGTCTGGTGGCGGTCAACCTCTTCTTTACGGCGGCAGGTTCCAGGGAGAGTACCATTGTGCTGGCTGTGAATACGCTGCTGATGACGCTCTTTACCATCTTCTCTTATTTTATGGATGGTTTTGCCTATGCGGCAGAGGCGTTGAGCGGCAAGTATTATGGAGCTCGAAACATGGGAGCATTCCGCGAAGTGGTTAGAAGAACGATGGGTTTTGGAGCTGTCGTGGCTGTAGGTTTCACCTTATTATATATAGTGGGTGGCGAGAATTTCCTCTCTTTGCTCACGAGCGATAAGCAGGTGATAACTGCATCGGGCGAATATTTCTGGTGGGCTGTGCTGATTCCGCTGTCTGGCATGTCGGCATTCGTCTTCGATGGCATCTTTGTAGGCATTACCCAGTCTAAGTCGATGCTCTGTTCTACCGCCGTAGCCTCGGCTTCGTTCTTCGGTCTGTTCTTCGGCTTGCATCCTTTCCTGGGCAATCATGCCCTGTGGTTGGCCTTCATTCTCTACCTTCTGTTGAGGGGAATCGTACTGTTCGTCATTTACCATAAAAAACTGCGGTAAATGACGAATTGTCTTTTTATAGGATATATTAGTAGAAATAATGTACATCTTTCATAAAAATTGCACACTGAATTATAGTGTGCGCATTTTTGTGAAAAACTACATTAATATAGTTTAAATCTTAGGCTTATATTCTTTTTCTTAGCCGAAAATTAGTAATTTCGCAGAGCAAAACTTAAAAAGAAAAGAGTAAATGACAGCAGAAGAATATTATCAGCAAGGTAACGCCTGGCGCAAGCAGGGTGACTTTAAGCGTGCCCTCGACTGCTATATGGAGGCCATTGCCCTCGATCCGGAGAGCCCTGCCGTAGCAGCCAAGGAGATGTTGGATGATATCATGAGCTTTTATTGCAAAGACTACTACAATCCATAACAACCGACATGTGGACAGCAGGAGCTTTGTTTACTCCAATGGTAAAGATAATTAGTAAGAAATTAGAATATGAGTAAGATTAAAGGGGCTATTGTAGTCGACACCGGGCGTTGCAAGGGATGCTCGCTCTGTGTGGAGGCTTGTCCTCAGCATGTCATCGCATTGGCAGAGAAAAAAGTCAATGTGCATGGTTACCGTTATGTAGAGGCAGCTGTACCTGATGCGTGTGTTGGTTGCACTTCGTGCGCCATCGTGTGTCCGGACGGCTGTATCACTGTTTATCGTAAGAAGGAGGACTAAATAATGGCAAATCAGAAAGTTACATTAATGAAAGGCAATGAGGCGATAGCCCATGCCTGTATCAGATGTGGTGCGGATGGTTTCTTCGGCTATCCTATCACACCTCAAAGTGAGATTATAGAGACGCTGGCTCTGCTCAAGCCATGGGAAACATCAGGTATGGTGGTTCTGCAGGCTGAGAGTGAGGTGGCGGCTATCAACATGGTTTATGGTGGCGCCGGTGCCGGTAAGCGTGTCATTACCACTTCTTCAAGTCCGGGTGTGGCTTTGATGCAAGAGGGTATCTCTTACATGGCTGGTGCTGAGATTCCGGGCGTTATCGTCAATGTGCAGCGTGGCGGTCCGGGTCTGGGTACAATCCAGCCATCCCAGAGTGATTATTTCCAGGCTACCCGCGGTGGTGGTAATGGCGACTATAATGTGATTGTGCTGGCTCCTGCATCTGTTCAGGAGATGGCTGATTTCGTTGATCTCGCCTTTACGCTTGCCTTTAAGTATCGCAATCCTGCGATGATTCTGAGCGATGGTGTCATTGGTCAGATGATGGAGAAGGTGGTTCTGCCTCCTGTCAAGCCTCGACGTACCGAGGAGGAGATTGCGAAGGAATGTCCTTGGGCTACCATCGGCCGTCCGAAGAGTCGTCCTGTCAACATCATGACCTCTCTGGAACTCAAGCCTGAGGTGATGGAGGAGCGCAATATTGCTCTTCAGGAGAAATACAGAAAAATCCGTGAAACCGAGGTTCGTTATGAAACCGAGCAGATGGATGATGCCGACTATGTTATCGTAGCCTTCGGTAGCGCGGCACGTATTGCCGAGAAGAGCATCGAGAGTGCGCGTGAGCAGGGCATCAAGGTAGGATTGTTCCGTCCTATCACCCTCTGGCCTTTCCCTGAAAAGGAGATTCACGAACTCGCCAAGACCAAGAAGGGCATTCTGGTTGTAGAAATCAATGCCGGTCAGATGGTTCAGGATGTGCGACTGGCTGTGAATGGTCAGACTCCTGTGGAGCACTTTGGTCGTCTGGGCGGTATCGTACCGGAGCCGGAGGAAATCGTTGAAGCATTAAAGAAGTTAATAAAATGAATGATATAATTTCACCAGAGAATCTGGTATATAAGAAGCCTACGCTGATGAACGATACCCCGATGCACTATTGCCCGGGGTGTTCGCATGGCGTAGTTCATAAGCTCGTTGCCGAGGTTATCGAGGAGATGGGCATGGAGGATAAGACGGTAGGCGTATGTCCGGTGGGCTGCGCTGTCTTTGCTTATCGCTATTTGGATATTGACTGGCAGGAGGCTGCTCATGGTCGTGCACCTGCTGTAGCTACGGGCATCAAGCGCTTGTGGCCTGATCGTCTTGTCTTCACTTATCAGGGCGATGGCGATTTGGCGTGCATCGGTACCTGCGAAACTATCCACGCCCTGAACCGTGGTGAGCACATCGCCATCATCTTCATCAATAATGCCATCTATGGTATGACCGGCGGACAGATGGCGCCAACCACCCTGTTGGGTCAGAAGACTGCTACCTGTCCTTATGGTAGAGATGCTGATCTTCATGGTTATCCACTTAATATTACCGAGTTGGCAAGCCATCTGCAGGGTACTTGTTATGTAACCCGCCAGAGTGTGGAGACCGTGGCAAGCATCAAGAAGGCAAAGAAGGCTATCCGCAAGGCGTTCGAGGCAAGCATGCAGGGCAAGGGCTCCAGCCTGGTAGAGATTGTTTCTACCTGCAACAGCGGTTGGAAACTCTCCCCTGTTGAGGCTAACAAGTGGATGGAAGAGAACATGTTTAAGCAGTATCCTAAGGGTGACCTGAAGGATACAACGGGAATGTAAGTGAAGAGTGAAGAACGAAGAGTGAAGAACGAATTGCTCTTCTAATATAATAATAGAACAATGAAGACAGAAATCATTATATCCGGTTTTGGTGGTCAGGGCGTTCTCTCTATGGGAAAGATTCTGGCTTATTCAGGACTGATGGAGGATAAGGAGGTAACCTGGATGCCTGCTTACGGACCAGAGCAGCGTGGCGGTACAGCCAATGTAACGGTCATTGTGAGCGACAGTCGCATCTCTTCGCCTATCCTGAGCCATTATGATGTAGCCATCGTGCTCAACCAGCCATCGCTCGACAAGTTTGAGCCGAAGATTAAGCCAGGCGGCATCCTGATTTATGATGGCTATGGTGTGATGAATCCTCCACAGCGCAAGGACATCACCATTTATCGCATTGATGCGATGGACAAGGCTGCCGAGATGAAAAACTCCAAGGTGTTCAATATGATTGTTTTGGGCGGTCTGCTGAAGGTTTGTCCTGTAGTTAGCACCGATGGTTTGAACAAGGCGCTTTACAAGTCATTGCCAGAGCGCCATCATGGTTTGATTCCGCTGAACATGCAGGCAGTGGAAGAGGGAATGAAGATTATCGAAAAGGTAGATTAAATTCAATCATCAGTATAGATAAGGGAGCGGGCTGCGTTGCAATGCAGTTCGCTCCCTTGTTTTATTAGGCTGGGTTGAAAAGGAAAAAATGATGCATCTTGCAGATTATATATTTAATTTGCATCATGTAGTTTGCTACATTCAAAAACTGTTGTTGAATGTTTTTCGTATCTTAAACTAAAGAAAGTCGCTCTTTTCTTTGGCATTTCCAATTCTTTTCTTTAATTTTGTGGCGTTAATTTAAAAGAAAGGAATAAGATGGAAACGATTAATATTCAGTTTCAAGTACCTTCTACAGGTCAATATACGCTTGACGAATTTGTCGCCAAGCTCAAAGACTATGCTGAAAAATTAGCCAGTTCTATCTCCAAATCAGGAAACAGTTATCAGGAAACTTATATGAGCCAGGCAGAGCAGGAAGCCTATGTGGCAGAAAGTCTCAACCGTGCTCTTGATGAACTGGAAGCCCATAAGAAGAATGGGACTAAGCCGATGAATGCTCGTGATTTGTTGAGAAGACTTCGGGAAGAGGAGGCGTAGTATGAAGGTTAAAATTTATACGGAAAATGAATTTGAGCGACAACTTAGAAAGCTTTCCTTGCTGGTAAATTGATTATCAAGGATCATACGATGGCTGCCCTTGGTTTGGGTGGTAAACCGTATAAGAAAATAAAGGTGACGCATCTCATTTGATGCGCCACCTTATTATATATAGTTCTAAAAACTTTATTCCGCCAATCGGATGCTCATCGGGCTTACGGTGATGAGGCGCTTTTTGTATAGATCGCCCACGGCACGCTTGTAAACCTTCTTGCTCACGTGGAAACGCTCGTAGATGTCGTCGGCTTCGCTCTTGTCGCCAAGGTTACACTCGCCATCGTTGTCCAAGAGATACTGGTAGAGGGTTTCGGCGAAATCGGCAGTCTGCTGAATACCGGTCTTCTGTAGGGTGACATCTATCTTTCCGTCAGGGCGAACTCTTCCGATGTAGCCCTTCATCTTGTCACCGGTGTGGATGTACTGGAAAATCTGGTCCTGATAGAGCAGACCCGGATACTGGTTGTCGATGATAACCTTGAAGCCGAGATCGGTCTTCTGCCAGATGAGGAGATCCACTTCATCGCCATGCTTGTAGTGAGGATGGTCTTCGTTGAGATAACGCTCAATCTTGGCAGAGGCAACGATGCGATAGCTCTCCTCGTCGATGTGGATATGCACGATGTAGGAGTTGCCGAGCACCATGCGCTTCTTCTGCTCACGGAATGGGCAGAAGATGTCCTTCATCAGTCCCCAGCCCAGAAAGGCTCCGTATTCGTTGACCCATTTCACTTCGAGATAGGCGAAATCGCCCACCTTTGCCAAAGGGGTTTCGGTGGTTGCTATGAGGCGCTCTTCCTGGTCGAGATAGATGAAGACATCCAGCTCGTCGCCGATGCCTGCGTCTTCAGGTACGTAGCGGGATGGAAGGAGGATCTCTCCCTCGTCACCACCATCGAGATACAGACCGAAATCAACTTTCTTTACGATGCGAAGGCGATTGTAATCGCCGAGTTTTATCTTTTTGCTCATATAATATTATCTTCAGTTTTTTCTTCTATTGTTGGGGCTTTTACAACCTCTTCAGTTTCTTTCTTGCTATCAGCTGTTCCTGCCTCCACCGTCTTCTCAATCATTCCATCCTTGAGGTGGATGGTGCGGTCGGTGATGGCAGCAAGGCCCTCATCATGAGTTACGATGACGAAAGTCTGACCGAACTTGTCTCTGAGGTCGAAGAAGAGCTGGTGAAGCTCAGCCTTGTTCTTGGTGTCGAGACTTCCTGATGGCTCATCGGCAAGGATGACGGCAGGATTATTGACCAAAGCTCTCGCCACGGCTACACGCTGTTTCTCACCACCGGATAACTCGGCAGGTTTGTGACTGGCTCTATCGCTCAAGCCCATGAATTCCAATAACTCCTCGGCACGCTCCTTGGCTTCTTTTCGGCTCTTGCCTGCAATGAAGGCAGGAATCATGATGTTCTCCAAGGCGGTGAACTCAGGGAGAAGTTGGTGGAACTGGAAGACGAAACCGAGATGCTGGTTGCGGAAATCGCTCAGTTTCTTGGTGCTGAGGCTGCTTACATCGATGCCATCAACCATGATGCTGCCACTATCAGGCTTGTCGAGGGTACCGATAATCTGGAGGAGTGTAGTCTTGCCGGCACCACTAGGACCGACGATACTTACCACCTCGCCCTTGTCAATATGCAGGTCGATGCCCTTAAGCACCTGCAGGGAGCCGAAGCTCTTGGTTATACCTTTTATATCTATCATTTTCTTACTCAAAATTATTTTGTAGGCAAAATTAAGCAAAATATTTGGAAATGCCTAATTTTAAGAGATAAAAAGAAATAAGGAGGGATATAAAAAAACAAAACGCGCCTTATTCTTGCAAATTAAGCTCGTTTCTGTACTCAATTCTGTATTACTTTCTATAAAATGTAGGTGTTATTTCAACCCATCGGCATCGCCGGTGGTCTTCAATCCGTTGCTCTTTTCTCTAGGGGTGATGTTCATCTTCTTTGCCATGGTATTCTCGATGAGGCTGGCATCGAATGCCATCTTCTTGTCGGTGCAGGTGATATCCTGGAAGGTGAAATCTACTAGGCGGTATTTATCGCTCTTACCCACATCGAAGAAGTTGTCGCAATCCATCTGGATGTTCTTGATGGAGATGTTGTTGCACTGGCACTGATCGTGTATTATTATATATTGGTTCTTTTTATATGTAATCTACGATAAACTCGTAATTTTCTATGTTTTAGTATTACGAAAAGCTCGTAAAACGTTAAAGTGTAGTTGAATTTATGTTTTTTAACGTAGGTTGTTTTGTACTTATACGAAAAGTTCGTAGATTTGCAGCGTGATTTAGAAACAAGAATGTTGAATTTAAAAGAATAAAGATAGAAATATGGAAAAGCTGACGAATCAGGAAGAAGATATTATGCTTCGGATATGGCAATTGGGACGATGTGCCGTGAAACAGATTATGGAACTGTTGCCAGAACCTCGTCCACCTTATACTACAGTGGCTTCTATTGTGAACAATCTGAAGCGCAAGGAATATGTCAAGGCGGAGCGGGATGGTAAGGGTTATGTCTATTCTCCACTCATAGCCGAGAGCGATTACAAGCGGAAGTTCCTGTCGGGTTTCGTGAACAATTACTTCAAGAATTCCTTCAAGGAAATGGTTTCCTTCTTTGCCAAGGACGAGAAAATCAGTCCTGAGGACCTCAAGGATATCATCCGTGAAATCGAGAATTCGGAAGAATAACTCGAGAACTTTGCTGAATAAATCAAGCTTTCGGAAGAATAATTATTAAGTTCATTTCAAACAAAAATCGAAACTGTATGGCAATATATCTTATAAAAATCAATGTAGCCCTGATGCTCCTTTATGGGTTTTATCGCCTCACGGTGAGCCGCGATACCTTCTTCGGTCTTCGCCGCCTTACCCTCTGGCTCATCTATGCCGTCGCCCTGATGGTTCCGGCGCTCAATCTGGAATATTGGGTACGCGATACCCCTACGATGGTGAGTATGGCGAATGTATATGCCGACACGTTTTATCCCGTGGTGGTTGTAAAGGCTCAGGCTTCCGGCATAACCTGGATGGATATGCTGCTGGGCATCTATTGGGTAGGAGTAGCCGTCCTCTCATTGCGGTTGGTATGGCAGCTCTTCAGCATCATCCGCCTTGTGGTTATTTCCCGGAAACAAGAGGTGGAAGGCATCACGGTACATCTGCTCAAGGGCGAGGGGAGTCCGTTCTCCTTCTTCCGCTGGGTGTTTATGTATCCATCTACCCTGGAGGGTAGGCAGTTGCATGAAGTGATGGTTCATGAATGCACCCATGTTTCGGGTCTCCATTCCCTAGATACCCTCTTCTCTGAGCTTTTCTCCATCGCCTGCTGGTTTAATCCGTTTGCCTGGCTGATGAAGCAGGAAGTAAGAATGAATTTGGAATATTTAGCCGATGAAAGTGTTTTATCTGATGGCAACGCGCGCAAATCCTATCAGTATCACCTTCTAGGTTTGGCATATCGACAGCCGAATGAATCGACCAAGATTGCCAATAATTTTAATTTATTACCTCTTAAAAAAAATTAAAATGATGAACAAACGTAGAACAAGTGAAATAGGCAAGGCGAAGTACCTCCTTTTCGCACCTTTGGCAGGAGTGTTGCTCATGGTGAGCAACATCGAGAGTGTGGCTCGTGAGATTGGCGAGCAGATTCCAGTAGTAGCTGAGGTTCAGCAGAAGACTGAGCAGGCTCTGAATGCTGATGTGGCTGTGGCGAATCCGATGGCAAAGGATGCTGTCGAGATGATGAACCCATCAGAGACGGCTGAAATGAAAGCTGCCGAGGCTGCAGAATTGGCAAAGGCGGAAGCTGAACTGAAGGCGGAAGCAAAGACTTCTGATGCGACAGCTCCTGCCGATACGACTAAGAGCGTAGTGTATGATATACCAGAGACGATGCCGTTTTTTCCTGGTGGTCAGTTAATGTTGATGAAGTATCTGGCTGATAACATCAAATATCCTGCTTCCGCAGTCAAGGCCAAAAAGCAGGGTCGTGTGATCGTAACCTTTATCGTCCAGAAGGATGGCAGCGTTACGCATGCCAAGATAGCCAAATCTATAGATCCGGAACTTGATGCTGAGGCATTGAGAGTCGTGAAGGGAATGCCTAAGTGGACTCCGGGTACACAGAATGGTAAACCTGTAAGTGTAAGATATATGGTCCCTGTAAAATTCTCTCTTTGGAAAGATGCAACCCCAGGGAAAAAGAAGTAAAGTAGAATATCAATCTCAGGTTATAATAAGAGCATATATCTCAACTCAATGAAAAAGAGCATAAATCTCATCTCAGCGATAGGGTATGTATTCTCTATTGACATGTAGAATGAAAAGGGCGGTTTTCTTGCGTGATGCAAGAAGCCGCTTTCTGCATTTTTCACGATTTTGAGGGTTATGCCAAATGTCATAGCCCAAATATCAAAAGAATAGGTTGGATATGGGCGGAAATGATTACTTTTGCAGCAGAAATTTTAAATAAGCTAATAACAAGATTAATATGAATAGTGTTTTAGAAGGTCGTCCTGCCTTGAAAAAGGAGGTCGAGAAGATAGCTGAAGTTGCTGGATACCTCTGGCAGAATGGTTGGGCTGAGCGTAATGGTGGTAACATCACTGTAAACGTTACCGACTTGGTTGATGACGAAATCAAGGCTTTGCCTGCCATCAGCGAAGTAAAGCAGATTGGTACAGCATTGCCAGCCTTAAAAGGTTGCTATTTCTTCTGCAAGGGTACAGGTAAGCGTATGCGCGACTTGGCTCGCTGGCCTATGGAGAACGGTTCTATCATCCGCATCCTCGACGATTGCGCCAGCTATGTTATCATCGCAAATAATCCTGTAATGCCAACATCTGAGTTGCCTAGTCACTTGAGCGTTCATGCCCGTCTCATCGAGAAGGGTTCCAACTATAAGGCTACTGTTCATACTCACCCTATCGAGCTTATCGCCATGAGCCACAACAAGAAGTTCATGGGCAAGGACGTGTTGAGCAACCTGCTCTGGAGCATGATTCCAGAGACCAAGGCTTTTTGTCCACTCGGTTTGGGTATCGTTCCTTATCAGTTGCCAGGCAGTTTGAAACTTGCTGAGGAGACCTTGAAGGAGTTGGAGGATTATGATGTAGTGATGTGGGAGAAGCATGGTGTCTTTGCCAAGGGCTTGGACGTGATGGATGCCTTCGACCAGATTGACGTACTCTCTAAGAGCGCCAAGATTTACATCGATTCCAAGTGCATGGGATTCGAGCCTGATGGTATGAGCCAGGAGGAAATGGCTGAGATGACCAAGGCATTTAATTTGCCAAGATAATATAGGCTTTAGATAAAGAAATAAGTTTTAAAGATTGTTTTCTATAAGAATTTTTGGTTTAGATAATTAAGTTTAATAAAAAGACCCCGAGCATTGTGAAATACTCGGGGTTCCTTTTTTGTTATATAAGTTGTGGCAAGAAGCTTGAGATAATCAAGACGATGATGCCGACAATTAATACGGAGATGGTCTTCTTTGAGCAGCCTTTCCATTCCTTTAGGATGATGCCCCATACATTCGAGAATACTACGTTGAGCGCCATCAGAATGCAGAACGATAGGGTCATGAGGGTAGGAGATTCGGTGAGGAACCCCTTGCCCAGTGACAGTCCGAAGAACTGGCTGTACCACAAGGCACCAGCCAAGACACTATAGAGAATGTTATTGCTCCAAACCTCCTGGTTCTTGTAATCGCTCCAAGTATGATTCTTGGTGTTCTGATAGAAACAGTAGATGGCATTGGTGATGAAACCACCTAGGGTAACCAGGAAGGTGGCTGGCAAGGTCTTGTACATATCAGGAGTGAAACTGCCGAAATGGATATCGGAACCGAAGGCGAGACCCACATTGAAGCAGCCGCTCATGAAACCAGCCAGCAAGGCGATGGCAAGTCCCTTAGGGAAGTTGAAGTCCTTTACTGCCGCCTTCTTCTCTTCTTCTGAGAGCGATGCCGCCTTCATACTACCTGCCACACCGATGATGGCGATACCGAGAAGAGTGACTACCACGCCGAGAATTACGCTGAAGGTAAGCGATGAGAGGGCGTCCATCTCCGGGAAGAAGATGTTGAGCAATACAGGTCCCATGATGGTGCCGAGACCTGCACAGGTTCCCAAGGCGATGCTCTGTCCCAATGCTACTCCCAGATAGCGCATGGAAAGACCGAAGGTCAGTCCACCTACGCCCCAGAGTACACCGAAGAGCATGGTCATTGCTACGTTGAAGCCATAACCGTCGAATAATTCAAAGAAGGAATGGCCGCTTGGAACAGCGAGCATTGCGCCTAAGAAAGGCAAAATAAGCCATGCGAACACACCCTGAACTACCCAGTAGGATTCCCAACTCCAATCCTTAATCTTGTTGATTGGAACGTAACAGCTGGACTGGCAGAATGCGCCGATGGCTATGATTAAAAGTCCTATTAATATTTCCATATTGTTTAGTAATTAAGTGAAGAGCGATTTTGAGTGAAGAACGAAGAGTGAAGAATTCATGTGTTTTTTTAGCCATAAGACTATTGAATTCTTCGTTCTTCACTCTTCAGTTAAATCGTTCTTCACTCTTCACTTAAATCGTTCTTAAACTCGCTTTGCGAGTACCTCAGCCTCGTACTTCTCGATGTCTGCGATGTACTCTTCGCCAACAGGGATGTTGTTCTTCAAGTTGAAGTAATCATATACTGCACCGAATGGCAATGTCTTCTCTTCTTCGAGGAGAGCCAGGCGCTGGAAGAGCTTGCCCTCGTCCTCGTACTTGCGGAGGGTATCAAGTGGCTCAAGGAATGCCTGCAACAATGACTTCTGGGCAGCACGAACACCGATGATGTAAGCACCGATGCGGTTGATAGAACCGTCGAAGTAGTCGAGACCGATGTGAGCACGGTCGAGTGCGTTGGCACGAACCAACTCTGAGAAGAGGTTGCGTGTGTTGTCATCGAAGAGGGTTACGTGGTCTGAATCCCAGTGCATTGGGCGAGATACGTGGAGCATCAGCTCAGGAACGAAGAGCAGGAGTGCAGAAACTGCATCAGATACGTTCTCTGTTGGCTCATAGTGACCTGTATCGAGAGTGTACATCACGTTGTTCTTAGCGCAGTAGCCAGCGTAGAAGTCGTGAGAACCTACGGTGTAAGCCTCCAAGCCAATACCGAAGAGCTTAGCTTCGAGACAAGACTTCATGTTAGGCAACTCCTCTGCTAAGATCTCATCGAGAGAGTTCTTCAAAATCTCACGATAGCGTCCCTTCTCTACAGTGATGTCCTTAGAACCATCGTGTACCCAGATGTTCATGATACATGGGTCGTTCTGGAACTTACCCATAGCGTCTGCAATGCGGCGGCAACGCTTGGTGTGCTCAATCCAGAACTCGCGGATAGCTGGGTCAGGATTTGACAATGAGAGGCTGCCACTCTTAGGGTGAGAGAAAGAAGTAGAGTTGAAGTCGAGCTTCATGTTCTGCTCCTTAGCCCACTGCATCCAGCCTGTAAACTGGTCTACGGTTACCTCGTTACGGTCAATCTGCTTGCCACCGAACTCACCGTAAATCTCATGAAGGTTGAGACGGAAAGTACCAGCCAGGAGAGAGTTCACCTTCTCGATGTCCTGACGGAGTTCGTCGATGTTGCGAGCCTTGCCAGGATAGTTACCAGTGCTCTGGATACCACCAGAAGCAGCCTCACCGCGCTCGAAGCCAACTACATCATCAGCCTGCCAGCAGTGCAGAGAGATAGGAGTTTTCTCCAAAGTCTCAATAGCCTTGTCTGTATCTACACCCAGAGCTGCATAGCGCTCCTTTGCAATCTCGTAATTCTTTAAAATCAAATCTGCTTTCATTGTTTTTATGTATTTTGTTATTATTGTTTATTTTTACCTTTTTACCCTTTTACTTTTTTACCTTTAAAAACTTCTCGTAAGCCGCATCCCATGCTTCCTTGTTCTGTGGCTCGAATGTATTAAGCTCCAGTGAGTTGGCGATAATCTGGCGCATTTCCCAAATATCCTTTACCAAGCCCGATGCCTTTGCCTGGAGCATGATGTTACCGATGGCGGTGCCTTCCTGAGGACCTGCCAATACGGTTACACCACAACTGTTGGCAGTAAACTGGTTGAGATATTGGTTGAGCGAACCTCCACCGATGATGTGGAGCACATTGAGGTCGATGTCGGCGAAATCCTTGAGCCATGTGAATACCTGGCGATAGCGGAGGGCAAGACTCTCGAAGATGCAGCGGCAGAATTCGCCATAGCTCTGAGGAACATGCTGACCGGTCTTTTCGCAATACTGCTTGATGGCTTCTACCATGCTCGATGGGTTGGCAAAACAGGTATCATCCGGGTTGATGATGCTTTGGAAGGCTGGCTGCTTCATGGCTTCAGCTATAAGTTCTGCATGACCCAGGCAAGTCATATCTTTCTGGTTGGCAGCAGCCTCGTCTTTCCATTCCTTGCGGCAACGCTCGTAAATCCACATGCCGCAGATGTTCTTCAGGAATCGGGTAGTGCCCTCAATGCCGCCCTCGTTGGTGAAGTTGAGCTCATAGCTCTTCTCGTTGATGATGGCGTTCTTGGTCTCGATGCCCATCAGGCTCCAGGTTCCTGAACTCAAATAGGCAAACTCCTCGTTCTTGGCAGGAACGGCTGCTACGGCACTGGCTGTATCATGACCTGCTACTGCGATGACGGGAACGGCATTCAGTCCTGTTATCTTCTGTACCTCTTCGGTCAGTGTGCCGATGATGGTAGCAGGATGGGTCATCTTGCCAAACTGTTCTCTCTTCAATCCGATACTTTCCACGAGGTCGATGTCGAAATCGCCGGTCATCGGATTCAGAATCTGAGAAGTAGATGCTACGGTATATTCGCAGATGGCGTTGCCGGTGAGCATATAGCTCAGTGCATCAGGGATGAAGAGAATCTTGTCGGCATTCTCCAGAGCCACGTTTCCTGCCTTGCGCATGGCATACATCTGGAACAATGAGTTGAAATTCATAAACTGGATGCCGGTCTTTTCGTAAACCTTCTCCTTGCTGATTTTCTCATCAAAGTATTTCTCCATGATGCCCATGGTATGAGGGTCGCGATACGCCATCGGGTTGCGTAGGATATCTCCGTTCTTGTCTACATATACAAAGTCGCATCCCCAGGTATCAATACCGATGCTCTGGATGTGGATGCCACGCTGTGCTACGAGTTTCAATCCTTTGATAATCTCAAAGTAGAGGGCGTAGATATCCCAATAGAAGTGACCGCCTGTTTCGATCAGGTTGTTGTCGAAACGGGTCAGCTCCTCTAAGTCAAACTTGCCGTCTGACAAGCTTCCTACTATGGTTCTTCCGCTGGTAGCACCTAAGTCTACCGCGAAGAAGTATTTCTTTTGTTCCATTATGAATTTTGTCTTTAAGTTGCTGTTATTTGTTCACGTTTGCAAAGGTAGACCAAAAAAAGGATATGGAACAAGAGAAATTGATTTTAGAGCCTTATTTTTTGACTATCTCGTCATATTTCTGAAATCTGATGGCTTCATGCCCGTCTGAATTTTGAATTTGGCAGAGAAATAGTCAGGCGATTCGAAATTGAGCCGGTATGCAATCTCCTTGATGCTCTCGTCGGTGGTAGACAGCAGTTCTTTGGCTCTCTGCAGTTTCAGATTCTGCTGATAGAGGGCGGGAGCGAATCCGGTATGCTCCTTGAAGAGCTTGCGGAAAGAAGAGTAGCTGATGCCCAGTTCCTGCGCAATCTCCTGGATGGTGAGCGTATCTTCAAGCGATTCTCGGATACGCAAACGGGCTTTATTGATCATGTCAACATGCTTGGTATCCTTGCTCAACACGATATTTCTCTCCAGAGAATACATTTTGCCTATCAGATGGTTTACGATACCCGCCATAGTCTGTTGTGCAAAAGCAACCTCTTCCTGTGCGGTTTTGTAAGCCTCTTCGTAGAGAGCGATAATCTCGTTACTGTAACCTACATGGTAGATTGGCTTTTCAGGAGAAAGAAACCCTGCTTTCACGCGGTCGTCGATGTTCTTGCCCTTGAAGCCGATCCAATAGCTTTTCCAACCCTTGGTGCCTGATGGATGATAGCTATGCCATTCACCGGGAAAGAGCAGGAAGATGTCTCCAGCCTTGATCTTTGTTTCCGGGAGATGGGCAGAACAGAACACTCCTTCACCTTCTGGCTGGTAAAGCAGTTGGTATTCGTCGAGTATTCTTCCCTTCTGAAGATCGAAGTAATATCCGTCAGCATGTCCTTTTGTTGGATAGGCTTCTCCTGGGGCGATTTCTTCTCGTCCCACGGTGCTGATGGTGAGTCCCCATTCGGCATCTCTTTTTGTAGCTAATAGGTATTTACTTGTTTGCATATTGTTTCTGTTTTATGATTTTCATCTGCAAAATTACGCTGAATAATTCTAACTTCCAAATTTTTATGTCGTTTTTTTCAGGAATCCAGCATTACTTCTGATTGACGTTGCAAAGATACAACATTTCCGTTTCCTACCTATGCGATTTGTGCGATTTGCGTGGATTCGGGAAATAAAGTACAGAAAATACCATGAAATCATTCTGAAAATATCTCCGAAGGATAAAAAGATAACTCCGATAGATAAGAAATTATCTCCGAAAGATAGCAGAATATCTCCGAAGGATAAGAAAATATCTTCGATAAAGAAGACTTGGAAGCTGTGTTGGGTGACGAGGTGAAGGGTGAAGGGTATATTTTAAATCTTTATATTATATTCTTTTTAGGGCTTTTTCGATTTTTGACCCTAGGGTACTTTTTGATTTTACCCTTTTTTCCTTTACCCACGCGTACATATATAAATAGAGTTTTCAAACCTTCACCCTTCACCTTTTTATTTAACATTCTGTATATCAATTTATTAAAGGTGAAGGGTGGTGAAGGGTGTTTTCGGTTTTTCTTAAACATATTTTAAGAAATGAAGCGGCCTTTACATTTTTTAAAAGATGCGTTTCTTTGAGATGTTAGATTGATATTTCCATATTTAAAATATCTTGTTAACTAAAAGTAGTTTGGGTTGTTTGGATAAAATTAAGTATTTTTGGATAAAAATGTTGGCTCATTATCAATAATAATGAGTAATTTTAAAAAGGCCACTCGGTAAGAACTGAGTGACCTTTGTTTTCTCTTTATTTTCTGAACTTCTTCTTAAACCATTGCAGGAATGATTCGTAAGCACTGATCTCTTCCTGATGCTGAGGTTCAGCGAAGGTAAGCTGGTCGCCGTAGGAATCACCATGCTGGTCGGGGAAGATAATCATCAGGTTGGTACCTGAGAAGTATTTCGTTATTTCTTCCGGCAGACGCTCCAGTGCTGTCTTGTAAGATACGGTTCCCTTACGGGCGGTTACTACCACGAACAGGTGGTCTGGAGATATCTGCGAAGCCAGCTGCGGCAACTCGTTCCAGTGAATCATCTGGGTATAATCAGCACGCACTTCCGGATGCCGGTTCTTGATATATTCATTGATGAGCGCCAGACTCTCTTCTCTGCCATGAAACTGGATGCGACAGTCGAGGTTGCCGGCAAGTCGGGCTAGTCGTTCCAGCCAGCGGTAGAAACCCGGCTCAAACTCTGCTCTCGAAGGTACGGCTACCTGTATTCTTCTCAATGTATTCAACGGCTGTCTGATGCGTGCCATGATAATCTGGCGGCTCAATCCGTTGAAAAGACTCTGGTGGAATTCTCCCCAGAACTTCGGCGAAACCTCAGGATGCATGTGCATTCCGATGATAATCTCAGAACATTGGAACTCGTTGAAGGCATGCTTGATGCCGTTGGCGATGTTGGCGGCAATACGAACCTGGGTCTGCGTCATCACATCGGTGGCAGCAGCCAGCTGACTGCAATGTTCCAGAATCCTTCTTCCCTGTTCCTGGTTGTATCGCATGTCCTTGTCTTCATATACCACATTCAGGCAGATGAGTCCCCTGTTCAGCTTCTGATTTCTCACCAGAAACGCCAGACTCATCAGGTTGTCGGCATATTCAGGATATTTCACCGGAACCAGAATTTTCTCATCGCTCACCTTCTTGTCGTCTTCTGCATCAGGCAGTTCCTTGTCTCTCAGGATAATCTTCTGCGAAGACCGGTCGGTAAGGATGGATGAGATGATGCAGGTAATCAGAATCATCATAACCACACCATTGAGCATATCATCGTTTACGAGATAAGTGCCCGGTGCTACGAGCAGATGCATACCCACCATCACCATGGCGATACTTCCGGCAGCATGAGCCGAAGTGAGTCCAAACATCATGTGACCCGAAGAAAGTGGCAACCTGAAACCCAGACAGGCGATATAGGCTGCGATGGCTTTGCCCAGGGTTCCGAAGAAGGCGATGCAGAACACGACCCATAGAATATGACTGCCCTGAAACAGCAGATTGATATTGATTAGCATGCCCACACCTATCAGAAAATAAGGAATGAAGAGGGCATTGCCGATAAACTCGAGGCGGTTCATCAGTGGCGAAACATGCGGAATATATCTGTTTAATATCAGACCGGCGAAGAAAGCACCGAAAACGCCCTCGATGCCCACTATCTGCGAAAGTGCCGCACTCATAAAGAGCATCGAAAGTACGAAGATAAACTGCATCACCGCATCGCTGTATCTTCGCAAGAACCATCTTGTAAGTCGGGGAATCAGTATGATCATCACGCCACAATAGACAGCAAACTTGAGGGTGAAGAATACCCAGAACAGTACACCGTCATGCTTGCTGAACGATGCTACCAGTCCGGCAAGCATAATCAGGGCTATGAGCAGCGAAATCATGCTCGACCCCACACTCAGCGTAACGCTCGGTTTCTGTTGCAGTCCGTATCTCGAAACGATAGGATAGGCAATCAGCGTATTGGATGCCATGATGCAGCTCAGCAGGAAGGAAGCCTTGGCAGAGTAGTGGAGCAGCCAGATACTCATGCCGTATGTGAGGAAGAATGGTATAAAACAGGTGAGCAGGCCATAGATAAGCAGTCGCGACTTGTTCTTTTTCATGCCTTCCATATCCATCTCCAGTGCAGCGAGGAACATGATGTAATAGAGTCCCACCTTTCCGAAGAGCTCAAACGAAGAGTCGCGCTCCAGGATATTCAGTCCGTATTTGCCTATGAGCACACCTGCCAGCACCATACCGATGATGTGCGGGATACGGAGTTTACCCATGATGATAGGGGCAAAGAGGATGATGAGGAGCACTACGAAGAATATCAACGTAGGGTCTGTGATAGGGAAGTATTGAGCGATATGGAACATAGGCTTTCTTCTTTTTTGTTATATTAAAAGAGGGATTTCTGCATCAGCATTCATCCCTCCCTTTCTGTTTTTGACTGCAAAAGTACGAATAAATCTTGAAAGCACAAAGTTTTTCTGCCCTTATCCTACAATCATGGTGATATTTTTGCATGTTCACTATTGTTTCTATCTTTTCAAATCCCTATCCACCATGGCACAGACACAGGAGTCTGACCATACATTCTCTGCCGTTTCAATCATGTCGATGATGGTATAGATTGGCAGGATGATGCCCATGATGCCGATAGGAGCATTGATACCGGACATCAGAGATAGGGTAAGGAAATAACATCCCATCGGTACTCCTGCATTACCCACTGCTGAGATAACTGAAATGAAGAGCCAGAGAATCATCGTAGTCCAAGGTAAAGGCATTCCTCCATTCTGCATCAGAAATAAGGAGGTTACGAGGATAAACGCAGCGCAACCATTCATGTTGATGGTAGTACAGATAGGTAATACAAAGCGGGAAACCTGATTGGAAACTCCCAGCCTGTCTTCTGCTGTCTGCATCGTCACCGGCAACGTAGCAGCAGAACTCTTTGTAAACAGAGCCATTAATACTGCCGGCATCATCTTGCCCAGTGTACGCACAGGATTCAAGCCTCTTGCCAAGAGGAAGAGCGGAAGGATGATGAAGAATTGAATGACATTACCTCCCAGGATAACAGCTACGTACTTTCCTAGAGAAGCCATCACGATACCCGCAGAGAACTGGGCTGAGAGTTGTGCTGCAAAGGCAACGATACCCAGAGGCAGAGCCCAGATTAATCCATGAATCAGCATAAAAAGCAGATCCTGTAATCCAAACAATCCCTTCATCACGACTTCTTTCTTATCGCTTGATGGCATCTTGGCTAAAGCAATACCTGCTGCTGCCGCCAAAATCAATATAGAGAGTACATTTCCTTCGGCAAACGGCTTGATGATGTTGTTGGGTATTACCCCAAGAATATGGTCATAATAGCTGGTTTCTCCCAGCTTTTGGGGAACATCCGCCATACCGCTCTGTACCAAGGCTGTAGGTAAATTGCCTGGAGAAACGATGTTGTAGAGCACCAGTCCCACTGCTGCAGCTGCTATCGTCGTGAGCAGGGTGTAGGTGATGGCGTGGCGGAATATCTTACCGGTATCTGCCTGGTTGCCCAAGGATGCCAGGGTTGTGATAACAGCCAAGGCTATGGTTGGTACTGCCAGAAGCTGAAATAAGCGGGTATAGACCGTGGCTATGAAGTTCATCAGACCATCCAGCCAGCTGATGCCGAATATCCCCAAGACTGCGCCTACTATCAAAGCGCCAATCCATAGTACCAGCTGCCGGGTTTGCTTATTCTTCACTCCTTTTTGCTTACTGCAGCCAGCATTGCTATCCGGCTGTCTATTTCCAATATTATTCATTGTTTCTACCATGATTTTAAACTATTATTTTCAAAAGGCAAAGGTATTATTTTTTTTCCTTGTCAACAATCCCACAAATATGGTATTTTGCAATCTCGTTATTTTTTTCGGGCTATTCTTTTGCTTGTATCATTATTTTTTGTAACTTTGCCGAAAGAATTTAAAAAGGCAGCAATATGAAATATCCTATAGGAATACAAGACTTCGAACAAATCATAGAAGGTGATTATGTTTATCTTGATAAGACGGCATTGGTCTATGACTTAGTGACTAATGGTAAAATATACTTTCTGTGTCGTCCTAGACGATTCGGAAAGTCGTTGCTCGTATCTACCTTGAAATACTATTTTGAGGGAAAAAAGGAGTTGTTCAAGGGGCTTGCCATCGACAAGCTGGAGAAGGAATGGAAGCAATATCCTGTGTTCCATTTAGACTTCAATGGCATTAATTTTACTGATGCAGGAATGTTGGATAAAACCCTGTTAGGTTTTGTTGAACGACAGGAAAAAATATATGGGAGGGATGAGTTTGCTGAAGGATTGGGAAGCCGATTTGTATCTGTCCTCAAAGCTGCCCATGAGAAAACTGGTCTTCGTGCTGTTGTCTTGATTGATGAATACGACAAGCCTTTGCTAGATGTCTTGGACCAAGATTTGAATATTACAATCAATGGTCAGAAGAGAAAGTTGGAGGAATGGAATAGAGAAGTTTTGAAAGGTTTTTATTCAGTTTTCAAGGCAGCCGATGCCGATTTGCAGTTCGTTTTGTTGACTGGCGTTACCAAGTTCTCTCAGGTGAGTGTGTTCAGTGGTTTTAACCAACCTGATGACATCAGTATGGATGAGCATTACGAGGCACTTTGCGGTATTACGGAAGAAGAGTTGTATTCCACATTCGAGGAACAGATTAAAGTGATGGCTGTGAGATATAAGACTACAGAGGAGGGGATGAAATACAAGTTGAAACGTAAGTTCGACGGTTATCATTTTAGCTCAGACATGCTCGATATCTATAATCCGTTTAGTATCTTGAATTCTTTGAGCAAGAAGAGACTAAGTGACTTTTGGTTTCGTACTGGTACACCAACTTATTTGGTTCGCTTGCTTTCCCATTTTAAGGAGAATTTGAATGAATTGACAGGCAAGTATTATCCAACAAGTAGTTTCGTGGATTATCGAGCAGATGTAGAAGCGCCATTGCCTATGATTTATCAGAGTGGCTATCTTACGATAAAGGATTGGAACATGAATATGGATTCCTATCTTTTGGATTTTCCGAATGATGAGGTGAAAAATGGATTCCTTACTTTGGTGGCTACTAGCTATTTGCAGCCAAAAGAATCGACAGATGCTTTTGTTTTACAAGTGGTGAGTGCTATGGACGTGGGAGATTGCCATCAGTTGGAGAATCTGATGACTTCCTTCTTTGCCAGCATTCCTTATAGCCAGCGTCGCAAGGGCGATGAGCGCGAGAAGGAGCGTTATTTCCAATATACCTTTTATCTCGTATTGAGAATGATCAGCTGTTTCACTGTGTTCATTGAAAAGCAGCAAAGCGAAGGTAGGGTAGATTGTGTGGTTGAGACCCAGAACTATATCTACATCTTCGAATTCAAGCGTGATGGTTCGGCAGAGGAAGCCCTGAAGCAGATAGAGGATATGGGCTATGCCAGGGAATATGCAGCAGATGGCAGAAAGATTTATCAGATAGGCTGCAACTTCTCATCGAAGACGGGAACCATTGATGGGTGGAAAATGAAGTAGGTAATCTGTAAGAATATCCCGAAGATGTAGTGATGCGGCGTTGTTAAGAATGAAACATTTTTACATTAGCTTGCCTGAGATTCTCATATTTTCAGACGCTTCTGGGTTCTTTGAGAATATCGCAAATATGAAGAAGAATAGAAACTTGTTGATAATCAGGTGTTTGTGATTTCTTGACAAGAATATGCCGTTGAGGAAAATCTATAGTTGTACGACTATAACCCCTATAGTTGTACAACCATAACTCTACAGTTGTACAACCATAGCATATATAGTCGTACAACTGTAACTTTATAGTCGTACAACTATAGGTCTTGTTCTTAATATAGAGCAGAAAACAGAGAATTCCGGCCTCTCAATTCTCTTGTTTTTATCGCTAGATTCCAAACTTGTAGGTATATGCATTTTGGTTATAAATATTGACGGGAGGTATTTTTTGCAATTGTAATTTGAACTAAAAAAAGGAGGAATAAGGCCTTATGGAAAATGGGGAAGATGTTCCCGAATGGCTGAAGAATGGGGATTATGAGTTTGAGTATAATATTATAAGATAAGATTAGTTGTGTGTCTGATTTAGCAAAGAGGCTGTGTCATAAGTAAATGATTCACCCTTTTTTGTTGGAATGTTACTGATATGTTGTTGGAAAACATAGTATAAGTTGTTAGAAAAGATAGTATATGTTTTTGAGTTAGTTAGTATCTCCGGTCGCACAACAGCTGTTGTGCGCTTGCATAGCAGCTGATATGCGCTTGCACAACAGGTGATGTGCATGCGTAGGTCAACTGTTATGCGCCAACTGTAATTTAGACTTATGGCGCCCCCTCTTTGTAATTTTGTACATTCAGAATGGCATTTCATACAAGGTAGGTTTAGATATTTGGCTGATAGAAATAATCTTCTTACTTTTGCGCTCGTAATCGGGAAGCGGTAGAAAAGAAAAAATCGTGGAACGAGGAACATGAAGTATAACCCTTTTTATATATAATAAGGTATGAAGAAGATTATGATTTCGTTGATGATGGTAGTAGCTGTCACCACAATCAGTTTTGCAAAGAGTAACAACACCGATGTGGCAAATGCCGTAAAGAGCGTAGCTGAGCAGGTAAAGCAGGCACCATCCGGTACAGTGTATGGTGTAGTTGAAAACACCAAGCGCCACATCATCGTAGCTACTCCTTTCGGAAAGTACACCATTGAGAAGAAGGACGGCGGCGTCAGCTTTATGGGAATGTCGGCAAAGCTGGTATCATCAAAGAATGGCGTTTATAAAGTCAAGACATCCCTTGGTAATTTTACGATGATTATGAGAAAAGAAACGATAACGAAGAGATAATCGTTACAGTTTGTTTACCTTCTTGCAAGGGATGGTATATAGGTATAGGGCATTGAATTGTTGCCATGGAATAGAAATGTGGAAGTATTTTTCTCTCGGCAATGGCAGCGTTCAATGCCTTTTTTGTCCTTCGGGATAAAAAACATCGCTAAAAGTTTGGCGGTATCAAGAATATTGCTTACTTTTGCGGTCAGAGTTGGAGCAGACGGAAAAGAACGGCTGCGATGAAGACTCAAATGAATGAGCGTATTGAACGTTAGTCTTGAAATAGAAATGTGGAAATTTCAAAATTCAACTATGACGAACAGCAATACGGCTCACGCTATGGGATTATTGTATCCTTTTCTCTATAGGAGGAAGGTGCCGATATACCTTTTGGCGTGGGCTATTGTTAGTTGCTAGTTGAAAGGTCTTTCCACAACCTCTATTTCGGCGACCGAACAATAGTCCCACGCCATTTCACTGGTATTTAACAACTAACAAGCTAACTTCTGGGAACAAGTTGGGGATCGAGGTATACTTATGGTATTGGAAAAATATATTATGTCAACATTCAATCCAACCATTTGGATATTCGTTATTGAACAATCTATTCGAATGAATAGTTTGCTTAAAAGTGTGTCCAAAAGTAAGGCTGTTGTTGCAACTCAATTGGTGAATCAATTGATAAATACAGTTATAATGCGTAATTATGATGGTGAAGTTCCAAAGAATCGTTGTTTTATATCTGTAATAGGATATAATCACGATGTCAAAGAGTTGTGTTCTGGTTGGTTAATTGATGAAAATCCTTTGCGTTATGAAACAGCCAAGGAGAAACAGTATAATCGTAATGGGGGAATTATCGAGGTTGAGGTAAAACAACCAGTTTGGATAGAAGTCAAATCCGAGAGTGATGATTCTGCAAAGGAGCTAGCTTTAGATGAAGCTAAAAAGATACTGTTAAAATGGATAGAGAATCAAGGAGAAACGTCTTTGCCTATTATTTTCAACATAATGTCATCGAAAAAATCAGCAAAAGATGATTTTGTAGAAGTTGGCGATAATTGGAAATGTGAAAAATACAAGTATCTACAACTGGATATATATGTAAATGATAATATGCAATTGACAGAATTGGTTCATTTGCCTTTTAAATTATATAGGGATGGTGGAGGTCCCGGTATGTATACTGATGAAATTTATCGAAGATTTTATGAGTTCAATACATTAGATGCTGATGTGAATAATTTAAAAGATAGTATATCGTTGAAGTTTAAAGTACTTAAACAATAATAAGTTTATAAACATTTTTAATTTTATAAGTTATGGCAAAAAATGAAAAACAATGGAGTTCTGCGACTCCTGGTCTTTTAATTATCTTGTTGGATCAGTCTGGTTCAATGTTAAGCCCTTATGCTGCAGGAAAAAACCGTACAGAATTTGCTTCTTTGGCTGTAAACAAAGTGATAGATAATATTATATCTAAGAATTATGATGGTGAGGCTCCAAAGAATCGTTGCTTTATTTCTGTAATAGGTTATAATCACGATGTCAAAGAGTTGTGTTCTGGTTGGTTAAAAGATCTTGATGAGAATCCTTTGCGTTATGAAACAGCCAAGGAGAAACAGTATAATGGTAATGGGGGAATTATCGAGGTTGAGGTAAAACAACCAGTTTGGGTTGAGCCAATTACGCAAGATGGTGCAACAAATATGTTGGGTGCTTTTAAATTAGCTAAAGACTTGTGCGAAAAATGGATGAAAGATAATGCTGATGGTCCTGCCCCTGTTATAATAAATATATCAGATGGTGTGCCTTATTATGATGGAAAAGATCCAAGAGTGTGTATGAAAGAGACTGTTGAGTTGGTTGACTCAATAAAGAGCCTTTCGAACAACGATGGTAATGTCCTAATTTTTAATGCTGAAATAGGTGAGGATTCTAATAAAGTTGTATTCCCAACAGAACGTGGTACGATACAGCAAGTTGAGGCTCAGTTCTTATTTGATATAACAAGTGAAATTCCTGATTCTTACAAGGATGCAGCTCGCAAGAAAGAATTAGATGTGAAGGAAGGTTCTCGTGCTTGTATATTTAATGCCGGAGCAGTAGATCTTATTCAGTTGATAGATTTTGGCTCATCTAAAGGTCAAGGAGATAAAGGTTTGTAAATATGGATATACGTGCGTTTATAACACATAAAGAAGCAGAAACATTTTCTGATTGCCAGGACAGATTTAGTATCAATTCTGATACTAAATCTGTGGCAGTATCAGATGGAATGTCCCAATCTTTTTTCCAAAAGATTTGGGCGGAGAACCTTGTTGATGCTTTTGTAAATAATCCTCGTTGGAACTTGTATGGCGAACAGTGTAATGAATTTTTAAAAGAACTGCAAGGCAAATGGTTAGAAAAAGTGCTGGATAGAATTAAAGAACAAAAACATGACGGAACGAAAGAAAATATAATTTATCGTAATGAGAAATTTGTGGCACAGGGGAAATCTGCGGGAGCGACTTTGCTTGGCGTTCGTTTTGTTGGTGCTAACTGGCATTGTCAAGTACTTGGTGATTCCTGCTTGATAGAAATCAAAGATGGGGAAATCGTGCAAATTTGTACATCGCAAGAGGGGGATGAATTTGATAACTTTCCTGACCATTTTGATAGTAATCCAAAGCAGTCTGGTAAAGGAAATGTAAAAGAATTTAAAGGAACGTTAGAAACGGATAGTGTTCTTTTGTTGGTTTCTGATCCATTTTCTGATTTTTTGAACGAACGAAGGAAAAAGGGGAGTGTCAAGGAACTTGTTGATGCACTTTTGAATATTGGAACCCATGAGGATTTTGAAAAACTTGTTTCTGATTGGAGGATTACCAAAGGTATGCATAATGACGATAGTACTTTAGTTGTTATTCGCTATGACGGAAATACTGAATTTAATGTTGGATATGAGGATTCCTTAAAGAATTTGGGACAAGATGACTCGAAGAAGACTTTAATGCCAGTGATGAAAACGAACGAAAGTGAAATTGATGAAGAATTTATAAAAGATTTCATGGGTTCTTTTGAAAGAAACTTACGTAAGAAACCTGGTATTAAGAACCTCACAGGACAAATTGCATATAAGTTTGTGAAAAAATCGCTGAGAGAGACTTTGGAAAGTCATTGCAAAAAGTATAAATTTTTGAAACGATAGAGGCTTATGGCGTTACCGAGTATTCCAGAGTATGATACCTCTATAAAAGTACAAGATTTAGTCTTGCCTACAGTTTTGCAAGATGGGCATCCTATAGAAAAAAGAAACCGTCTTGTAAAATATGCAGGTGGTTTTTGTGTGGTGTACCCTTATCAAACACCTGGTAAGAAATATGCAGTTCGTTGTTGGCATGCAGAAATTGCAGAAAGTAAACAAAGAACTAAATTGATATCGGAGGCATTACATGCAAGTGGATTGCCATATTTCGTAGGCTTTGATTACTATGATGAAGGTATATTAACTGCTATAGGCAAGCAACCAATAGTGGTGATGGATTGGGTAGATGCCCTGCCATTAAAGAAATATATAGGCGAGCATATTCATGAAAGTTCTGTTATCAGTGTTTTGGCAGATACATTCATGACAATGGTAAAAGACTTGCATCGTAACCATTTCTCTCATGGAGACCTACAACATGGAAATATTATGGTGAAGAATGATGGAAGTATCATTCTTGTGGATTATGATTCTATGTATGTCCCATCTTTGCAAGGGATGAAAGATGAGATAAAGGGGCTTGTTGGCTATCAACATAATGCTCGTTGGAATAATGAATTTCTTTCGGAAAAGGCAGACTATTTTTCTGAATTGGTGATATATCTGAGTTTGAAGGCTTTGGCTTTGTTCCCGTCTCTTTGGGATGATTTGCATATTGAAGATACTGAAACTATGCTTTTTTCCAAAGAAGATATAGATAATCCATCAAAATCTATGGTGATAGATAAACTAAAATCTAATAGTACATTGTTGCCAATGGTAAATAGATTGATAGAGTTTGTCGGAAAGACAAGCATTGATGAATTGTTGCCGTTAGAACAAGTCTTGAAAAGTGAAGCAGAAGGAATTTCCTCAAAATGGGCTTCGGGAAATGGTTACAAGCAGAAAAAAGCAAAAGTGACAGAATCATCTATGATATATAGTAAATGGGGAAGTGGCAATGGGTACATTAAGACTGAGGTAAATCAGAAGAAAATGGCTAAATTGTCTGATAACATTTCTAATAAATTTAAAAGATCTGAATAATGCCTACATTACCAAGTATAAGAACATCAATAGAGAATAACCAATCTTTGGTTATTGATTCTTTTGCCCGACAAGGTATCTTCCGAAGGGACAAGAGAGGGCGACTTGTAGCATATACAGGTGGCTTTTCTGTTGTTTATCCTTTTGAGTATAATAATGAGGTGTGGGCTTTTCGTTGTTGGCATGCGGATTTGGGCAATTTGAGAGGACATTTTTTGACACTCTCTTCTGCTTTATCTAAGTTGAATCTTCCATATTTCTGTAGTTTTACATATGTTGATGAAGGTATCGTAGTTGAAGGTAAGAAATATCCAACTACTAGAATGAAATGGATAGATGGAAAAAATCTCAAGGAGTATATCTGTATTCATAAGAATGACAAGAACAAGTTAAAGATCTTGGCAGATAATTTTGTCAAGATGATAACTATGCTGCATAAATGTCATATATCTCATGGGGATTTACAGCATGGTAATATCTTGGTCGATGATAATGATAATTTATTTTTGATTGACTATGATTCTGTTTATGTTCCAGAATTGCAAGGTGAGGCTGATATTATTAAAGGTTTAAAAGGGTATCAGCATCCTAAACGTGGTGACAATTTGTTGGCAAATGAAAAGGTTGATTATTTTTCTGAACTGATAATCTATCTCTCTATTCTAGCTATAGCGGAAAAATCGTCTTTAGTTGAGAAGTATCAAGTTGAAGATTCTGAGCAGTTGTTGTTTTCTTTTGAGGATTTCAAGGACTTAGAGAATTGTCAAGTTTATGCAGACTTAATGCAGTTGGGAGGTTTGTTTCCTATTCTGCTCAAGATATTGTCGGATTATCTTGATGAAGATGATATCTGTAATTTGGAACCATTTACGACACTAGTTGACAAATATACAAAAGAGCCAAAGATAAAATCTTTTAGGGCTTCATCAGATTATTTTGTTGTAGGGCAATCCTATAAATTGACTTGGGAAGTGAATGATGCCTCTCGTGTATATTTGAATGGAAAGAATATTCCTGCAACGATATGTGAATGTGAAGTACGACCATTGCATATAGGATTGAAAAGCTATGAACTGAAAGTAGAAAATGGATTAAAAACAGTTGCAGCAAAGCTTTCTGTAAATGTTGTGGAGGGTGTAAGTTTAGAAGTGGGGTTAAGCTTAGATAAACTCAAAAGAGGGCAAGCGCAAACAACTTTATTGCATTGGAATGCTCAAAAAGCAAAGAGTGTTGTTTTAGAGACTAATGCCCATTCTGAGCCTATACCATTGCAGGGTAAGAAAAAGTGTTCGGCAAATGTCTCTACAACTTACACCATAAAAGCAATAGCTCTTGATGGCATAACGGAAGTTTCTAAGTCTGTAACTGTTGGTGTCTTTGCTGAAAGTGAAGTGTTATTTAAGACAGATAAGACATTTACGTTTAAGGATGTGCCAGTGACTTTGAGTTGGGATGTGAAAAATGCTAAGTCGGTAAAATTGGAAGACGAAACAGTTCCTCTAGTAGGAAAGAAAGTTGTAACAACTGATAAGGAAAAACAATATGTGTTGGAGGTGGTGGATGAATTTGGGACAAAACGAGTTCCAATAACCATAAAGGTCCTTCCTTTACCTCTCATTAAAGCGATTTTGCTTCCGATGCCAAAATTAGAGAGGACAGTTTTTGTACAACAGAACATACCATCTCCAGCAGTAGGACTAAATGTACAGATGCAAGAATTGTCAGTTGATATGCTGGGCTTAAATGTAAATTTGCATCCTACAGAAACTAAATTTGCAAAGTTGAACTCTTTGCACCCTTTGTCTATAAAAATAGGAAGCAGTTTGCGTTCTCGCATCAAGATGGCAATAGATGTAATTACTAATAAAGTTGAACATTTAAAATTTGTAAGTGATGAAGAAAGATAGTCATAATGAATTAGAATATGTTGAATGGGGAGGCTTCTTAAATGAGTTCCTTTGGATGTGTTGTGGCGTAAACCGTAAAATCGTGAGACAATGTCCAACGGATTACGCCAAGTATGCGGGAATGGGAGGTACAATTTTGTTTACTGCAATAATGGCGTCTTTGTCAGGAAGCTATGCTTTGTTTTCTGTTTTTGATGATGAAGTTGTTGCTATTTGTTTTGGAGTCTTTTGGGGATTGCTGATCTTCAACCTTGACAGATTTATCGTGAATACAATGTATTCAGATGGAAAGGTGACAATTAGTTGGCAAGAGTTTAAGTCTGGTCTTCCTCGAATCATAATGGCAATATTCTTAGGTATAGTAATATCTACTCCTTTAGAGTTAAAAATATTTGAAGATGCTATAGATATACGAATAGAGCAGGACAAGGATAAGTTGCTGCAAGATAAAATAAGCGGTAGCGTGCAACTTCGTGACTCTATAGCTCAGAAGCGTGATGAAATAATGAACGGAGTAGCTCTTTTTGATAGTCAGATTACGACTAGCAGCACAGAAACTAATTCTTTGCTTTCTGGTATTCAGGCTTTGCAGGGAAAAATTACTCCAGTGCGTGCCAAAGTGCAGAATCTGTCAAATGAAATCCGTATGTTGGATTCTCGAATAGCCATGGCGAAAAAGAATAACGTTGGATATGCTTCGTTTTTGCAAAAAAGAAATGCTTTGCGTTCACAACGTTCGAGTTTGCAAATGCAGTTGAATAATCTAAATTCGGAAGTAAGAAGAAAAAGTGGTGAAGCAGCTGCTTCTGATGGTAGATTGAAAGATTTGATGGCAAGAAAGCAGGATGAGACTACTAAGGAAAGTGAAAGATTGCAGCATGATGTGGATTCTATCAATAATATTATTAATGAAGCAAATGTCCGTCATAAAGATTGGGATGAACGTACAATTAAAGAAAGAGGTTCTTTTAGAGATAAATTGGACGTTGAATATAAAGGGTTTCAAGCAAAAATGAGTGCATTCTCTGAATTAAAGGATGAAAGTACTTCTACTCAAATTGCATCGTTGTTTATAATGTTGCTCTTTGTCATTATAGAAACGGCTCCAACATTCTTTAAAATGATGATTGCTTCTGGACCATATGACGATATGCTTAGGGCGGAAATGTATCGAGTTAGAGTTCTTGCGGATAAGCAAATTTCTGATTTGAATGATGAGGTAAATACGGAAGTAACCATTTCTACTGAACGCAATAAACAGAAGTTGGAGGCGGAGCAGAAGGCTAATCAAGAGTTGATGAATAAGGTTGCTTTGGCTCAAGCGGAAATATTAAATGTTGCTATTGAAGAATGGCGAGAACAAGAATTGAAGAAAGTAAAGGCTAACCCTTCTGATTATATTCAATCAAATGTTCCTAATAATGCAGGTGTAACAGTAAAAGCGTAATAGCTTATGTCAAAGTTTAAAATTCCAGGAGTATCATTCTCCTTAAATCGGGCACTCGGTATCACGCAGGCTAAACAGAAGTTTGCACGTGAGACGGGGATTCCAACCTCTAAGGCTGGATTAGAAAGAAAAGTGGGTAAGATGGTGTTGAATGCCATCTTCGGAAAAAGAAAATGATTTGAAATGAGAAAGTTGAATCTTCTATCAATGTGTTTTGTGCTTATGGTTATGCTATCTTGTAACCATAAGCCTAAACCTTTTGTGATAGAGGTAAATGCTGACAGCCTATCTGAAACAATAAAGATTGTAGCGCCAAGTTCCAATACTAGAACTTTTGTTAATCTGAAAGACTCTGGGGATTTGGTTGTCTTCACACCGATTTATAACACTGTAGATTTGGTTTGCGGTAAGCGACCAAGCAAAGACACGGATATGTCTGTGAGCTATTGTGCTGAGGCTGCGTTTACAGGGGAATGCTTGGATTCTTTTGCGCATCGCAATGTAGCAGGAAATCATGTGTCTGGTGGTATTTTTTATAGAGGCTACGTGGCTAAAACGAATACGGGGGCTTTTGTTTGGTATCAAGGCAAATGGAAGTTCCTGTATGATAGTTACGCTAGTGAACTTAGGAAAGCGGAAAAGCATAGAGGTATGGGCTTTGGACAGAATATGATTATTTATAATGGGCGAGTTATGCCTAGATTTAGAAAGGATAAGCCATTGAATATTTATCGGGCATTATGCGAGCTAGATGGCAAGCTGTGCATTGTTGAGGCTAAGCAAGCGTTGGCTTATAGCGAATTTGTGGAAAAGTTGGCAAACTTGAAGGTCAAATATGCTCTGTACTTGGATATGGGATCAGGATGGAATTATTCGTGGTATCGTGATTCTGTAGGAACTGTCCATGAAATACATCCAATAAAGCCATGGTCTAAATATCAAACGAATTGGATAGTATTTAAGAAGTAAGCAATATAGTATGTGCCGTTTCATATAATTTAATAAAACGTTAAAACGAGGATGAATTTTTTGAAATTAAGTGTCACTTTTGTGAAGTCTTTGAGTGCTTTATTCGTTCCCGGTAAATGCCCCAAACGAAATGATCATGAGAGAATTGTCGCTGGTGAAAGCTTAGTGTCTGATTCTACACCTGCGGACATTATCAGATATCCAAATGCTCAGCAGCCACACTATGATCTCTTGCGTTTTCTGGATGCACAGGAGTTTGCCTATACCCAGGCTTTAGGTGAACTGAAGGAAGGACGAAAGCAAAGCCATTGGATATGGTATATCTTCCCGCAACAGAAGGGACTCGGACATAGTTACAATTCTAAATTCTATGGCTTGGATGGCGAGGGTGAAGCCAGAGCCTATGTTGAACATGAAATTCTGGGTGATAGACTCCGTGAATGCTGCAAGGCGCTCTTGCTCCATAAGGATAAGGATATCAAATATATCATGGGAAGCGGAATTGACGTGCTGAAACTCAAAACTTCTATGCGTCTCTTCAATAAAGTTAGTCCTAATGATGTGTTTGAGAAAGTATTGGATGCTTTCTTTTTAAACCATTCAGAATAGTCTTAATAAGAGAACATAGGTTTCCCTTAATAATATGACTAGGACATCTGAAGTTGTAACAAATAAAGGAAATAGTAGTGACAATAATATAAAGGTGATATGATGAAGAAAATATTTTTTGCAGCATTCGTGTTGCTTATCGTGATGGGATTTGCAGCTTGTTCTAATAAACAGGTTCCTGTAAGTACAGTCAATCTTCAGTTGCAGAACTCTGTTGATAGTTTGCTCAAACAGGGAATGGGAGAGTATGGCGCTACGGAAGGTATAGCAATTGTGGTGGAGACATCGACTGGTAATCTCAGGGCGATGGTAGGGTTGAAGGAGAATAGTGGGAAACTTGTTTCAGATACCACCTTATTTTCCAAGGCTCGCGAAACATTTCTTTTCAGAAGTGCATCCCTGCTTGCTGCTCTTGAAACAGGAAATGTATCGCTGGACGATATGTTTGATACTTATGACGGTATTGATGTTGTTGGGCAGGATACCATCTATGACCATAATTGGAGAAAGGGTGGATATGGGGAATTGACTCTTCTGCAAGGATTAGCATACAATTCCAGTATTGCCATTGACAAGGCTGTAGATGTAGCTTATCAAGATAAAAATGTCTTCTTGCAAAAGCTGGAGCAAATGGGATTAGAGAAGGATTCTACTTTCAAAGGTTCCTGGCCCTTGTACGCTTTGGGCTTCCACCATATAAAGCCAGTCAATTTTGTGAGCTTCTTCAATGCCATCGCCAATGGAGGTAAAATGGTTAGTCTAAAATCGCAGGATAGTTCTGCTATCGTGGTTGACTCTATGATTGCAGAAAAGAAGAATATCGAATCAATGAAGAAGGCTTTTAGGTTCTATGTTACAAATGGCTTGGGCAAGAAGGCAGAATCAAAAATGGTCAATGTGGCTGGTACCTCTGGAACTATCCATACGGATGATGGCATCTATGCTGACTTCTGTGGTTACTTCCCCGTAGAGAAGCCGAAATACACGGTATTCGTCAGCTATAAAAGACCGGAGATTCCGGTTTCCGGAGGAGGTATGGCAGGACAAACATTTAGAAAGATTGCAGAACAGATAATGAAAACTTGTAAGTAGTCAAGAATTCTTTAAAGATGATTATGTTTCATCAAAAGACAAAGAGGAGGCGTCATGAACTTATGACTGACCCTCTTTTCTGATATTTCTTAAGATAATGCAAGGTATCATCTGTCTTTTTCTGCCTAGCATTAGAAATTCCTGCAGATTATAAAAATTCTAGAATCAGAGTAATCACGTCTAAGGAAATCTATAACTTCGTACATGAGGGAGTAGTAGAAGTGTCAGGGAATCGTCAACATCCCGTAATGTGGGGTAAATTTGATGGGAATATGGTGGTAATGAAATGGTGAGAGATTAAATACTCGTATCTTTACCATTCGAATTCGTTTTTGAAATTGGCCATCATTTCTAGAAAATCAACGGCGTAGCCTGTTCTTGCATATTCTTCTTCACGGGCTAAGACATGATTCGCCAACTCGTCATTATTGCATGATGTCATAAAAGGATATTCTTCGGATTCGTTATGAGCCTCTGTTGCATAATCGTGACGATAGGTAACTGCAGGTTCTTTTGAGTTTGACATTATTTTAGTCATATTGTAATCCTCCTTAATTTTGGTTACTCTAATATGTTGCAAAATTACGATTAATATTTGAAAGTACCAAAGTTTTAAAATGATATTTTGTGGGATGAATTGCAAAAACATGGCAAAAAGTTTGGAAGATACCAGATAATTTCTTATATTTGCACTGTCTTAAAAGATAAGTGTTATGAGAACAGTTCAAGATTATATAGCAATAATAAGGCAAAATAGTTCCAAGATTACTAAAGATTTTGGAATCAAGACCTTGCGCATTTTTGGTTCCGTATCACGAAATGAGCAAACAGAGCAAAGCGATTTGGATATTTGTGTAGAAACAGAAACTCCTAATCCATTTTTATTGGCCGACTTGAAAGAGTTTTTAGAGAGCTTGTTCAAGTGCTCAGTTGATGTAGTGCGTATTCACAAAAACATGAATCCTTTTTTTAAATCAAGAATAGAACGGGATGGAATCTATGCAATACGATAAATATGTAGCATTGGATATACTTAATAGAGTACATATTTCTATTGAGCATATAGAAGAGCGTTCACAACCTTATCATTGTGGCGATGATTTTCTGATGTCTTCTACTGGGGTAGCAATTCTTGATTCCATATGTATGCAATTTATTGCTATAGGAGAAAGTTTAAAGGGACTTGATAAGGTTACTAAAGGAGAACTTCTTACAACTCATCCTGAAATTGATTGGAAAAATGTGAAAGGTTTACGTGATATCATAGCTCATCATTATTTTGAGGTTGATGCCGATCAGATTTGGTGGATTATAGAAAATGAGTTGCAACCTTTGAAAAAGGCAATTCAGGAAATGATAGAATCTTTAAAACGGATACTTGATGAGTAATGTCAGGTAGCCGTTTTGTCATTTCGTACTTCCAGCTCCCCATTTCATACATTTATCCCCTTGTTTTCCATGCCGTTTCGGATAAATTCACTATCTTTGTCCCCTGAAAACAACTAAAAAATAAAATGTAATGAAGAAAGGATTAAAATATACTTTGGTTTCCTTAGGCTGCCTGGTCGTTTTGGCTGGTATTGGTCTGGGAATCATGTATGTGGTGTCGCCATATAAGGTGAAGCGATGGGTGGGCATCGCTTCATCTTATTCTGATGTGTTCGTTGATAGATTGAAAGGGCAACCTTATACCCATGGCGGATATGACGGCATTGATGTTTCGAAACACAATGGAGTTATCAAGTGGAAGGAAATAGCGAAGAATAAGCGAATCAAGTTCGTTTATATCAGAGCTACACATGGTAAAGGATATGTGGATCGACATTATCGCCGAAATATCAGACTGGCTCGTAAATATGGGTTGAAGGTAGGATCTTATCATTTGATGTCTGCCGGCTCTTCAGCAACTGTTCAGTTCCGGGATTTCCAAAAGATGGTGAAGAAGAGTGAACAGGACTTGATTCCTGTATTGGATGTGGAGGAGAAAGGCATCCAGGGAAGATGGAAGGGACGACAGCTGCAGGATAGCATACAGGTGTTTGCTGACTTGGTGAAGAAACACTATGGCAAGTATCCTATCATCTATAACAACGAGAGCTTCTATAATAAGGAGATGGGGGCGAAGTTCAATCGTTATTATCTCTTCATCGCCAATTATAACTCCCGACAACCCTCTATCGGCGGCAGAGGAAAGTGCAATATCTGGCAGTATTCCGAAACCGGACATTTGCATGGTATTGGAGAAAGGGTAGATTTAAGCAGATTCATGAATGGTACAACCATCAAGGATTTGATGCTATAGGCATTGATGATTTCATACACATAAGCGAGTATTTGATACAATCCACGTATGGATAGCATCATTACTTGCTTATTTTTTTCTACTTTTGCATTATTATGAAGAAGTTATTGATCATATTGGGAATAGAAATGTCTATGTTTTTTTAATTATATGTTTGAAGATTATGAAGAAGTTATTGTTGTTTATAGCTGGAATCTCAATCCTGTTTTTAGCAGGTTGTTACAATGGAAATCAGAGCCATGGCAATGAGGGCATGGGAGACAGCCTTCCTGCTGATCCTCCATTGGGTTATGTCATAGAGTTAAAGCCTTTGGGAAATTTCTCACATCAGGAGGCAGAACAGTTGAGAGAAGAACTCGTGAAGCAATTGGGTATCATTTTCAATAAGGTACCAAAGGCTGAGTTGGAGGCTTCTGTATTTGTAGGAGACAAGAAAGAAATACCTGCCTCATGTCTCTACAAACCAAGAAACAGGTATTGGGCTGGGGGGATCCTGAAAATGTTGCATGAAGAGCATGGAGGTAATGATGAAATCGTAACGATAGGTTTGACGCATCGAGACATCTCTACTTCCATTCACGGACATTACAACTATGGAATCATGGGATTGAGTTTCTGGCCAGGTGACGCCTGTGTGGTTTCAACCTTCCGATTGAAACGAAAGGATGACTTATGGAAAGTAACAATCCATAAATTCCTGCATTCTCGCGGCTTGCCGCATTGCAAATAGCAACTATTTTTCTCCGTTTTTATGCATATTCTTGCAGAAAAGTAAGCAAAAATGATAAATTTGCAGCAAAAAGCAATAATTTTTGGGAATTTATGCTTGATATTGTAGAAAAAGTCTTAACTTTGCAGCGGATTTGAGAAAATAAGCAGTTTCCGGCTATCAGAAAATGAGTAATCATGAAGCTGTCAGAAAGATGAGGAATCATGAAGATGATAAGGAGGCTGGCTTTCTCTTCCACAGTTTACACTTATAACAACTTTATAAATTAAAAGATTCGATTATGAAAGTAGCAATTGTTGGTGCAAGTGGCGCAGTAGGACAGGAATTCCTGCGTATCCTTGCTGAGAGAAATTTCCCTATGGATGATTTGGTGTTGTTTGGTTCTGAGCGTTCTGCCGGACGAAAATACAACTTCAAGGGAAAGGACTATGAGGTCAAACTTTTGCAGCATAACGATGACTTTAAAGATGTCGATATTGCTTTCACATCTGCTGGTGGCGGCACTTCAGAGGAGTTTGCCGAGACTATCACCAAGTATGGTGCCGTGATGATTGATAACTCTAGCGCATTCCGTATGTGCGACGACGTGCCTCTGGTTGTACCTGAGGTAAATGCTGAGGATGCCCTGAACCGCCCTCGCAACATCATCGCCAACCCTAACTGTACCACCATCATGATGGTTGTAGTGTTGAAGCCTATCGATAACTTGAGCCATATCAAGAAGATTCATATCTCTTCTTACCAGAGTGCTTCAGGTGCTGGTGCTGCTGCCATGGCTGAACTTGAGCAGCAGTATAAGGATATCCTCGAGACCGGTAAGACTGAGCATATCAATAAGTTCCCTCATCAGTTGGCATACAATGTCATTCCACAGATTGACAAGATGACTCCTAACGATTACACCAAGGAGGAGATGAAGATGTATAACGAGACCCGCAAGATTATGCACTCTGATGTTCGCACCAGTGCTACCTGCGTTCGCGTTTCTTCACTCCGTTCTCACTCAGAGAGTGTTTGGTTTGAGACTGAGAAGCCATTGGCAGTAGAGGACATCCGCAAGGCTTTGGAGGCTGCTCCAGGCGTAACTGTAAAGGATGATGCCCAGAACTACGTTTATCCAATGCCATTGGAGAGCGCCGGCAAGGACGATGTATATGTAGGTCGTATCCGCAAGGATCTGGCTGATGACAATGGTAACACATTGTGGTTGACTGGCGACCAGATTCGTAAGGGTGCTGCCCTGAACGCAGTTCAGATTGCTGAGTACTTGATTAAGGTGGGCAACGTAAAGTAAGCCATACCTTATTTATATAAAAGAATATGAGGAAGTTAAGGGATAATGAATTTTATCTCTTAACTTCTTTTCGTCTTTATACGATTCTGAATAGGAAAGTAAGAATATGCTTGAAAGATTCAAACAATTACTCGGTGAGATGAACCGGGGCATTTATGAGAAGGAGACGGAGATATCGCTCTCGCTCCTGGCAGCTCTGGCAGGTGAGAGTATCATCCTGCTGGGACCTCCGGGAGTGGCAAAGAGTATGGTAGCCAGACAGTTGAAGACGGCGTTTAGGGATGCTCAGAGCTTTGAGTATCTGATGTCGCGATTCTCTACACCCGATGAAATCTTCGGCCCGGTGAGCATTCAGAAACTGAAGACTTCGGATACTTACGAACGTGCGATGGAGGGTTATCTGCCTACTGCCGATGTGGTTTTCCTGGATGAAATCTGGAAGGCGGGACCTGCGATCCAGAACACGCTCCTTACGGTGATTAACGAGAAAATCTTCAGAAACGGCAATCGGGAAATGCATCTTCCTCTGAAACTTCTCGTGGCGGCAAGCAATGAGTTGCCGGCTAAGGGAGAAGGACTGGAGGCGCTCTGGGACCGATTCGTCATCAGAATAGAGAGTAGACCGATAAAACTGGAGAAGAATTTCCGGGCGATGCTGCTGGAGGCTCCCACGGATTTCTTAGGTCCCACAGATTTCACAGATTCCACAGATTCTTCTGGTTCTATGGGGAAATCTGATTCCGCAGATTTTTCTGATTTGAAGATTACTGCTGAGGAGTATGCTGAATGGGCGGAGAAAATCTGTAAGATTGGCGTGAAGGAGGAGGTGCTTGATGCAATTTCCGCTATCCGTAAATCTCTGAGAGCCGTGAATGTGGATGAGGCTGCCGAGCGCAGAAATATCTATGTGAGTGACCGAAGATGGAAGAATATCGTCCGCCTGCTTCGCACTTCAGCCTTTATGCAGGATAGGGAAGAGGTGGATATCTGCGATTTGCTGCCTATCTACCATTGTCTGTGGCAGGAACCGGAAGAGCGGGATGCTATCCGAAACATCGTGATCCGTGCCCTCTTTTCTCCTTTTGCAGACAAACTCGTGGAGATGAAGAATGCGCTTGCTGAGGATATTAAGTATCATCGTGTACGCAGGAATCCGGAGGATGGAAGGGATTACGAGGGGGAGATAGAAACTCTTTCGGATGGCTTGAGCTCGCTGGAAAGGCAGTTGGGCGAGAATCTCTTCGCATCTGCTGATGATAAGGCGGAAATATCGGCTTATCTCCGCGATTTTTATAAGGAGCTGGCGTTTACCCGTCAGGATACGATGAAACTTTATGAGGTTTAATCGCCTCCTATTACATTATTATATATAGAAGAATCTAAACATGATGAATGAACAGAAAATATTGACTCCAGAGTTGGAGGCGCGTGTTCACCAGGCTGTGGATAACTTTATGCAGGGCTATGGCTGCTGCCAGTCGGTAGTGGCTGCCTTTGCCGATTTATATGGTCTTGATGATGAGATGGCGAAGCGCATTGGTGCCGGCTTCGGTGGTGGAGTAGGCAGAATGAGAATGATGTGTGGTGCTGTTTCGGGCATCGTGGTGCTCGTTGGCTTGGATTGCGGACAGACCGAGGGGGATGACCGTGAGGGCAAGTCGGCCTGCTATAAGGTGGTGCAGGATTTGCTCGCCAAATCGAAGGAGCAGAACGGTAGTATCATCTGTGCCGAAATCCTCGGCTTGAAGGGTCACGAGAAAGCGCAGTCCAGCTATGTGGCTTCGGAAAGAACGGCAGAATATTACAAGTCTCGCCCTTGCGCAGCCAAAGTAGAGAGTGCTGCAAGAATCTTCGCAGAATATCTGATGGAGAAAAAATAAGGATTTACTCCTATGAAATATCAGAATAACAAGGACTTGGCGGAGGCACAGTATTACTTGAAGATGCTGGATGACTTCTGCAAGTCGGGACAGGTGAAGATTCCTGATCCGACAGGCACCGCCATGCCTTGGAATTTGAAGGAAGACCCGCTGAAGGATTATCTCATTCATCTCTTTACCCTGAAAGTAACCATAGAAGAAACTGGCGAAGAGGTGCAGAAATTCGTGCGACAGGTGGTAAACAGCAAGATTAAGAGCAAGGTGTTCTATGATAGCGTGGGAAAATTCATCGTGGAATGCGTCCATCACATGCGGTTCCAGCGCCAGCGTGCCTGGACCGAGAGTCATCGGGCAGATGATGTGCTCGATTGGGCTCCCTTCAAGCGGATGGATGAACAGGTGTGGCTCCCCTTGCTCGACCAGCTGGAACAGGAACATGCTGAAGATGGGTTCGATAAACCTTTCTTCCTCAAGCTGATGACTGGAGACGGGGCTTCGAAACCCGAAAACTGGGAAAGGCTGGTAAGAGACTGGAAGGTCTGCATCGACCATCAGGTATTGAACAAGCTGAAGGACTTCATCTCCCTGCGCCAGAACAACTTCGAAACAGGACTGGTGCGCATGATGGACCAGATAACCCGCAACATGAAGACGAAGGGCGTTTCGGAGCAGCGCGCCGTACAAGCCTGGGAACTGATGACGAACGGATGGACTGAAACGGAGTTTGAACGCCGTCTGAACCAGGTGAAGATTCAGGACAAATATCCCGAAATCAAGGAAATTGTGGCGAAGATGGGACGAGTAGCCGATGCCAACGGCAAAGACCGGCTCACCATCGCATCGGGCGTAGAGATGAAGATGGAGCATTCAGCGGGTAGCGATATCGAGGGCATTACCGTGGGCGATGATCTCAACTCCCTTCTCCCCCTCGAACTGGCACAGTACAGCGATGAAGATATGGAGGGCCTCTTTATCTATAAGTATCGCACGCGAAGACTCCAGACCTTCCGTTATAAGAGCGAAATGTCGAAACCATCCCGCAAACTGGGCTTTACCCATGCCTCCCGCAAGGGTCCGATGATCGTCTGTCTGGACACCTCAGCCAGTATGTATGGCACGCCCGAAAGGATATCCTCTACACTCATCTCTCTGCTGGAAGAAACGGCAGAAGATTTGGAGCGAGACTGCTTCCTGATAGATTTCTCCGTCAGTACCCGTGCCATCGACCTGATGGCGAAGCGCAAGGCAGAGCGCCTGAAGAGAATAGGAATCACTATGATGGAATCAGCCGAAGCTGATGCAGCTCCGTCCGACGGAGATGGACAGGCGCATACCGGGCGAGGCATCCGGCGGCAGCCTACCACAACCCACCTTCCATTTATCGGAGGCGGAACATCGGCAAAGAAGATGATGACCCAGATGTTCGACCTTCTCGACAACGACGGACTCCATTACGTGAATGCCGATGTGCTTTGGATTACCGACTTCCTGATTCCAGATCCGCCACAGCAGCTGTTGTCGAGATTCCGGGAATACAAGGAGACGGGTACCCGATTCTATGGCATCCGCATCGTGCGTGATGATGACAAGGAGCCGAACGCCTGGAAGGAGTACTTCAATCAGATTTATACCATCCGGTACCGTCCGCTGCGAAGATATTAAAGAAGATGTTAAGGCAGAAAAGGGGTGTCAGATGATAATAGAGACATGTATGAAATGTATCAAGAACTTTATCATATGTTACATTTGGCGCAGAATTTCGGTTTTGCGCCATTTTTTTGAATTAAAAATTCCTTAAAACGCTTGGTGATACAAAATATATTTGTACCTTTGTGCTCGGAACAATGAATAATTGTCAGCCAAACAAATTAGAAAAGAATCAATAAATATAAGCAATTTATACAAAAACTTAAGTAATAAACTAAAATTATGGTAAGCAACAACATTCCACAAGTAAAGCTCGGTATTATTGCCGTTAGCCGTGACTGTTTTCCAATCGCGCTTTCTACTCAGCGCCGTGAGAACATCGTAAAAGAGTACAAGGGTGAAATTTTCAACTGCCAGACTACAGTTGAGAACGAGAAAGATATGCTCAAGGCTTTGGGCGAAGTGAAAGAGCAGGGCTGCAACGCTTTGGTTGTATTCCTCGGTAACTTCGGTCCTGAGACTCCTGAGACTTTGATTGCAAAGAACTTTGATGGTCCTTGTATGTTTGTTGCAGCAGCAGAGGGTGACGGCGACATGATCAATGGTCGTGGCGACGCTTACTGCGGTATGCTCAACTGCTCTTACAACCTCGGCATGCGCCACCTGAAGGGTTACATCCCTGAGTATCCTGTAGGTACAGCAGAGGACGTAGCTAAGATGATTCAGGACTTCGTACCAGTAGCTCGCGTTATCATCGGTTTGAAGGGCTTGAAGATTATCACCTTCGGTCCACGTCCACAGGACTTCTTCGCTTGCAACGCTCCTATCAAGGGCTTGTACGAACTCGGTGTTGAGATTGAGGAGAACTCAGAGCTCGACCTTCTCGTAGCTTACAAGGAGCACGAGAACGACCCACGTATCGACGATGTTTGCGCTGATATGGCCAAGGAGATGGGCGAGGGATGCTACTATCCTGACCTCAGCCGCAGAATGGCACAGTTTGAGTTGACATTGCTCGACTGGGCAGAGGCTCACAAGGGTTCTCGCCAGTATGTAGCATTCGCTGACAAGTGCTGGCCTGCATTCCCAAGCCAGTTCGGTTTCGAGCCTTGCTATGTAAACAGCCGTCTCGTTAGCCGTGGTATTCCTGTAGCTTGCGAGGTAGATATCTATGGTGCACTCTCTGAGTACATCGGTATGTGTGCTTCTGACGATACCGTTACATTGCTCGATATCAATAACTCTGTTCCTCAGTATATCTATGATGAGGACATCAAGGGCAAGTATGATTATAAGTTGACTGATACCTTCATGGGCTTCCACTGCGGTAACACTCCACAGTGCAAGATGTGCTCTAGCCGTAAGATTAAGTATCAGCTCATCCAGAACCGTTTGTTGGAGAATGGTGGTAAACCAGACTTCACCCGTGGTACTTTGGAGGGTGATATCGCAGCTTCTGACATCACATTCTACCGTCTGCAGTGCGATTCTGAGGGCAACCTCCGCAGCTACATCGCAGAGGGTGAGGTTCTCGATGTTCCTACCCGTTCATTCGGTGGTATCGGTATCTTCGCCATCAACGAGATGGGCCGCTTCTATCGTCACGTATTGATTCAGAAGGGTTATCCACACCACGGAGCCGTAGCATTCTCTCACGTAGGTAAGACCTTGTTCGAGGTATTCAAGTATCTCGGCATCAAGGATATCGCTTACAACCAGCCAGCTAGCCTGCCTTACCCAACAGAGAATCCTTGGAAGTAAATTGAGTGAAGAGGGAAGAGTGAAGAAACAAAGTTCGGCGGCCGAAGGGTAAGCCAATTCATTTGCTCTTCTTTCTAAACTGAGTTCATAAAAGATAAGGGCGATTGCTTATCCCTTGTGTGGGGAATAGCAATCGCCCTTTTTATGTTTTCCTGGAAGGAGATTACCTGATGATAATCTCCTTTACGAATGGTTTGCTTATTTCGTATTTTCCAACGCTTCCTGTTTCTGCGGAATCACCACCGAAGCCCCGATGCTGACGAGCAGTACGAGGATGATGAATACCAGCGAACTGACAGCATCAATCTCGAAGAAATCGTGGATGAGCATCTTCACACCGATGAACACCAGCAGCACACTCACACCCACCTTCAGATAGCGGAACTTGTCTGCTATCGCTGCCAGCAGGAAGAAGAGGGCACGCAAGCCCAGGATGGCGAAGATATTCGAGAAGAACACCACGAACGGGTCGAGCGATACCGAGAATACGGCTGGGATGCTGTCGAAGGCGAAAATCAGATCACAGAACTCGATGAACACCACCGTCATCACCAGCGGACCCAGATGCAGGCGCTTCTGCATAAACTTCACTACCGGATGCTCCAGGGCATTGATTTCCTCCTTCTTGTTCCTGTTGAGGAACATCTTGGCACCGCTGTAAACCAGGAATCCTCCGAATACGAGTAATATCCAGGCGAACCGGCTGATGAGCGCAGCACCCGCGAAGATGAAGACGAAGCGCAGTACGATGGCTCCCAGAATACCCCAGTTCAGTACGTGCTGGTAATCTTTCTTGTTTACTCCGAACGAGGTGAAAATCATCATCATCACGAAGAGATTATCTACCGAGAGCGTTTTCTCTATCAGATAACCCGAGATGTAGGAGATGGTCATATAGTGCCGGTATTGCTGCAGACTCCCCTCATAGTCGTTCGGGTCCAGTTTGAGATGCGAAGCATAGCGCGAGGCTATCAGCTTCAGGTCGTCGAAGTTCTCGATGCCGTGCACCATGTCTCCATGAAAATAGATGAATACGGCGAAGGCGAGCGCGAGAATAATCCATACAGCCGTCCATGAACCGGCTTCCTTGATAGACACCACATGTGCCTTTCGGTCGATGACCAGCATGTCTAATACGAGTATGGCGGCGATGAAAATCACGAATCCCACCAAAAACATCGATTCAGTAAAAACATGTTCCATTTTTCTTTATCCTTAATCTATTTAGTATATACCATTGAATCTTAAAATCATTTCATCTGTTAGAAACGTGGGCGCAAAATTAGGAAAAATATCTGGAATAGCGAAGGTTCCGGTGCAAAACTTAATTGATTTTAACTTGAAAGGCAGGAATGTAACAGGTTTGTAATAATAGCGCTGTGAGAACCGGCAAAAAAGGCGTTTTAAAGATAAAAGGGTAAAAAGGTAAAAAAGTAAAAAGGTAAAAAGAGCCTAGCGGAATGTTAAGCTAGGGGGCTCTTTTTACCCTTTTACCTTTTAAAGGCTCTTTTACCTTTTCTTAGTCAGCACATAGTGCTTAGCCATGGCGCCTTCAGGCTCGTTGCCCAGCGAATCGGTCATGATGAGGCTGTTGGCATCCTTTATCTTGTAGTAAGATGTCTCGCCGCTCGATGGACGGATGATTTCTACCACGTTGTTAGCCAATACCTTGAAGATACCGCTCGCTTCGTCGTGACCATCCTTGCGCTCCAGATAGTCGGCTGAGTACTGGTAGGTGCTGTCGGCGTTGAGCGTCAAAACGGTCTTGATGCCCGGACAGTCGGCAGCAGGGAGAGTTCCCTCGTAGGTGCCGGCGATGGAATCGAGAATGACATCGTTGGAATTGAGCGAATCATTTTCAGCATAACTGAGGCTATCCTGGTTAGCCCCCTGGCTATTTGTCTTCTTGCCATTGCAGGAGACAACTGATAATGCAGCGATGACGGCTGCTGTCAAAACTAATTTCTTTTTCATACTATACTGCTTTTTAATTGTTACTTATTTACGGAATCTCTTCTCTTAGAGAGCACTTTCCCCGAGAAGGATTTCTCTTCGCAAAAATAGTGTTTTATTCTGTTATCCGCAAGTTTTACACAGAAAATTATAGAATATTATACTATTTTCTTAATTGATGATGACTGGCACAATCTCTTCTTCGCTAGGCCAATGAGGCAGATAGAAGAGCGGGCGAGGGGTGCCGCCCAAGCCCGTCCAGTCTATCTGTTTCACAAAGTCGAAATCGGGAGGGCCGAAGTCGAAACTTCTGCCGTAGAGCACGATGGCGCCTCTGCCTTCATCTATCTTCCACAAACCGCCCCCGTAGGTGCATTGCTCGCCGGGTGACAGCATGTCACGGTGCAGGTAGACACGCCCGAACTTCAGTACTCCGTCTCTGTTGATAATGAATTTCTGAAACATCTCTATTTCTGGTTTATTCAATGAAATCTGTATTCCGATTGATTCAATGTAATGAGAGAATTATTTCTTCTCCCAAAACAGTTTGTCTATGAAATCATAGCGCTTCTCCATCTGGGCATCAGTTTTTACGACGGTATTCACGTCTATCTGAAGCACAGGGGCTACTGCCTTGCCGTTGGTGGATGGCCACTCAGGCAGACCCAGACCATTCGGATTGCCGGTCTTTACGAAATTGACGTAATACTGGCTGAAGATGTCGCTGATCATATAATCCTCCGGCTGCCAGTTGAACACGCGGTTGGTTGGCAATGTACCCATTGCATACTCGATGTCGGCAGAATGAACGGCTCCCTTGTCTTGTGGCGCAGGAGCCGCATCTTCCTTGGCATCTACCACGCCGCCAGCCAATGCAGCCACCTTACCCTTGATGGCCATAGCAGGACGAGGATGGCAATAGCGGTAGCGGTAAACAGGCTGTCCGCCGGTCAGCTTGTGCATGTTGCCCCACTTCCATGTAGAATAATCGAGGAAGATGTCCGAAGCTAGGTTCACGCCCGGCTGCTCCAATACATCCTTATCGCTGTTGATGCCGTAGAGGCGGAAGAGTTCTTCGATGTTCTCTTCTCCAAATGTAGCCTTGGCACCCGCCTTCAGATTCTCGACGGTAGGCTGCTTGCCCATCAATACGGCTGCAGGAGTCATCTCCTGGTTGTTGCCGCCGATAAGCAGAGGCACCTTGGTCTGCTCGCCCTTGGCAAATACCTCTACAGGCTGTTCTTTCATGAAATATCCGTCGATATTATAGACAGGAACCGCTCTTACTTCCGCCAGCTTCATCAATTCCTCGGCAGGAAGGGCACGAAGTTCGTTGAGGTTCTTCATTCCTGCGTTCTTTTTCACCTTCTTTCCAGTTTCCTTACCCATCTTCTCGGCTATTTTCTGGGCAAGCTGCACTCCTTTCTCCTCGGCCTCCTTCAGCGTAGCCACCTTCTTGAATCCCATCACCGAACCGCTGGAACCCATTGCCTGGGCAAAGAGTCCCTGACAGAGAGGGGAAGCCATCAGGGCGCTGACCGACATGGAACCTGCCGATTCGCCTACGATGGTGATGCGGTTAGGGTCGCCGCCGAAAGCCTCGATGTTATCCTTTACCCACTGGATGGCAGCCACCTGGTCCATGAATCCATAGTTGCCGGAACCCTTGTAGGATGTTTCCTTAGAGAGCTGTGGGTGGGCGAAGAATCCGAAGATGCCCTCACGATAGTTGGCTGTGATGGAGATGATGCCCTTGCGTGCCATCGCATCGCCCGCATATCGAGGTTCGCTTCCGCTACCCGCCATCAGTCCTCCGCCGTTGAAATAAATGAGTACCGGCAGATGCTCCTTCATGGTCTTTGCCGGTGTCCATATATTAAGGTAGAGGCAATCCTCGCTGTTGGTCTTCGTACCGAAGTTCATATCGCCGAAGAGAGGTTCCTGCATCGGGTTCGGTCCGAACTCCTTGGCCTCGCGAACGCCCTGCCATTTCTGTACAGGCTGCGGAGCCTTCCAGCGGAGATTTCCTACAGGAGGAGCAGCGAACGGAATACCCTTGAATACTGTGATGCCTGAGAGGTCTTTTCCTTCGAGGATACCTTTGGCAGTCGTTACCTGAGTCTGCGCCATCATTCCCATACCAGGGAGCAGAAAGGCGATGGATAAGAGTAGTTTTTTCATATCGTAAATCTGTTAGTTTTGCAATAATACTGCAAATATAACAAAAATATCGTTACCTTGTCTTATTCAGTCCCATTTTTAAAATCTTTTTGTAAAAAGGCAATGCTTTCACTCTTCTTTCATTTCTTTGTAACACGATGGCAACATCCTTTAAATACCTTTGCAGCGGTAAAAAGTATTACAGTATTTTTGAAGAAAGAAATGAATAAGGTATTTAGTTTTATTGCGTTGGCATTTCTGGGATGCGGCTCTGCTGCTGCCCAACAGGTGAATGTTTCTAACGTTCAGCGCCCCAAACTGGTAGTGGGCATCGTGGTTGACCAAATGCGATGGGATTATCTCTATCGCTATCAGAAGCGCTATGGTGAAGGTGGGTTCAAGCGACTGCTCAACGAGGGCTTCTCTTGTGAAAACACCCGTATTCCGTATGTTCCATCGGTTACCGCCATCGGTCATACTTGTCTCTATACAGGCAGTGTGCCTTCTATCCACGGAATCGCCGGAAACAATTTTGTGAAGAATGGCAAGAAGGTGTATTGCACGGATGATGAAACCGTGAAGCCGGTGGGTTCCAACAGCAAGGCGGGCTTGATGTCGCCTAGAAACCTCTGGGTTACGACTCTCGGAGATGAGATGAAGATTGCATCCAACGGCAGAGCCAAGGTAGTGGGAGTGGCATTGAAAGACCGTGCTTCCATTCTTCCTGCAGGTCATAATCCGAACGGTGCCTACTGGTTTGATGATGAGAGCGGAAAGTTTATCACCAGTTCTTATTATATAAACCAGTTGCCGAAGTGGGTGGACGCGTTCAACAACCAGCATCTGCCAGAGCGTTATCTCTCGGAAAAATGGAACACACTCTATCCTGAGAATACTTACGTTGAAAGTACGGAAGATGAGAACGAGTATGAGGATGGCATCCGCAAGGGCATGAAGGCTACGCTGCCGCTCAATCTTCCAGCCCTTTATAAGAAATATGGTTACAGCATTATCCGCAAAACTCCTTTCGGCAATTCGCTGACGATTGATTTGGCAAAGGCGGCGATAGACGGCGAGCAGTTGGGTGCAGATGATGAAACCGACTTGCTGGCAGTAAGCTGCTCAAGCACGGATTATATCGGTCATCAGGTGGGAACTCATGCGGTAGAGACCGAGGATACTTATCTGCGTCTGGACAAGGCGATAGCCGATTTCCTTTCTTATCTCGATGAGAAGGTGGGCAAAGGAAATTATCTGGTTTTCTTGAGTGCCGACCATGGAGCGATGAACAACGCCCGTTTCCTGCAAGACTGCCGCATTCCAGCGGGTAATTGGGATGGTGATGCGGTGGCTGAGAAACTGAATCAGACCCTGGCTCAGGAGTATCCTAACGTGGGCAATCTGGTGAAGACCGTGATGAACTATCAGGTGTTTTTCAACCGTAACATCATCAAGAAAAACAAGTTGGATTTCGCCAAGATCAAGCAGAGCGTGGTGGACGTGTTGAAGGAAGACTGTTGCGTGCAGTATGCCTGCGATATGGAGAAGACGATGACCGAGAGCATTCCTGAGGATGTGAAGATGCGCATCGTGAATGGTTACAACCGTGAGCGAAGCGGTGATGTGGCTATCGTATTGAAGCCGAATTTCTATGCCCACGGCATGAAGGGAACCGATCATGGTGAGTGGAATCCATACGACACCCACATTCCTTTGATTTTCATGGGTTGTGGAATCCAGCACGGTGCAACCACCAGGCAGACATTCATGACCGATATTGTGCCAACCATCGCCGCCCTGCTTCATGTGCAGGCGCCAAATGGTTGCGTAGGTCAGCCGATATTCTAGATTTTGATTTTATGTTTCTGAGCCCTATTCCGAGATTCCGATTTTGGAATAGGGCTCTAATCGTATTCTAACATCATTATTCTAATCGTATTCTAATATGCTCTTATCGGAAAAATGATTACCTTCTTCGGAAGTATGCAATCTCGGGAGTTGATGCGGATGAACTATACGGCAGCCGCGGAGACTCTGGTGCGCTCTTGGAATGATATAGCTGTAGAAGTTTTGGATAGATATCAATATTTAATAGACAGACAACAAAATAGATTGGCCATTTAATCGTTATATTACTATATATAAAAAGTATAGTTTTATTTTGAGAGTAATATGAAAAAATGGCATTTATGGTTGGCGGTTTCCATCGGACTGGTGGTCATCGTTGGAATGATGATTCGGGAGTTTGATGTGGAAGTTCTGAGCAGGATAGATTTATCTCCCAGGTTCTTTCTGGGGGTAGTAATGGGCGTGTTGCTCTTTGCGGTCCAGAATCTGATGCTCACCCTCCGTTTCCGTCATCTCTGCCAGCGTAAGTTATCCGTAGCCGAGGCGTTTCGCATCAATGTGCTCTGCGAGTTTACTTCTGCCGTCACTCCTTCGGCGGTGGGGGGAAGTGGTTTGGCTTTTGTCTATCTCAATCGCGAGGGAGTTTCTATAGGCAGAAGTATCTTCACCATGTTTGCAGCCTTGCTGGCTGATGAGGCTTTTCTTGCCATCAGTTGCGTGTTGCTCTATTTCTGTGTTCCGTCGCATCTCTTGTTCAGCTTGGTTGATGGAGTGGGGATTTCTGTAGATGCTACGAACGAATGGATTAAGGGCGGAGTGCAGGTTATCTTCATCGTCAGCACCCTTATCGTTGCTGTCTGGACGGCCATCCTCTACCTCTTATTGTTGCATCGTCCTCAGATTCTGGGCTGGGTATTGAAGGGATGCTGCAAGATTCCTTTCCTTCGCAGATTCCTGCCCAAGGTAGAGAAGTTTTCCGAGGAGATGACGATGGCTTCGGAGGAGGCAAAGCTGGAGGGCGGAAGATTCTGGTTGCAGCTGATGGGTTATACTTCCCTGGCGTGGCTGTCGAGATTCGCCATCGTGGTAGCTATTCTCATTGCCTTCCATTGCCAGGGCAACATGCTGGTGGCTTGGTGCCGCCAATGGGTGATGTGGATGATTTCCATTCTGAGTCCTACGCCTGGCGGAAGTGGCGTGGCAGAGTTGATGTTCCGCCTTTATTATTCCGATTTCCTGCCCGAGGCCTCAGTAGCCATCCTTGCCGCCATGCTCTGGCGCGCCATCTTCTATTACCCTTTCCTGGTGATGGGCACCCTGGTCTTGCCGAAATGGATTGCTAGAAACTGACATAGAGTCGGGCACTGAGCGCCGTGAAATCTCCATTGTCGTTTTTGATGTATTGGAACGATGGCTGAAGGGAGATGGATTCCGTCAGCTGTCTTTTCCATGTTACTTCCAGCGAATATTCCGAACCCTGCTGGAAGCGGGCGTACTGACCTGACAGGCCGCACTCGTTCTTATCGTCCTGATAGGCGCCGCCCAGTTCAGCGTATCGGTAGCAGGCATTCTGATGACTGGTGTTCTCTGAATACTGTACCATGCACGAAATGTTCTTGTCGCCTGCCTTCCATACGCTCTGCTCTCCGTAAATCCACCAGGCACAGGTGGTTTTGCTCTTGGATTCATCTGCAGAAACCAATTCGCCATCCTCGTTGATCGGATATTGACGGGTATGAACGGCAGCACCTGCAAAATATTTCCCACCTTTATCGTTGTACTCCAACTGCGACATATTGAAGATTCCATCCTTCTTCGGGCGGACCAGGAAAGGATTGTCGTGAGCTTTCCAACCATTATATCCTGCACCATTATACAGACTGTTTCTGAATGTCCATTTTCCCTTGGTTACATCAAAATAAAGGGTCAAGCCCGAATACGGATAGTTGGCTATCGGATAGCTGGATGCAACGGTAGGGAAGATTCCCTCAGAGCTGTTCTGGAAAAGTGCCGTAACATCAGAGGTGAAGAAATCCTCGTTCACATTCCTCACACCTACAAACAGATGGCCCGAATTCCACTCGTGCATGTAGCCCAGCACGGCAAGCATGGCGAAGTTGTTGTCTGCATCTATGTTCGAAAATCCCTGCCAGTCGTCAATAATGCCATCGTTGGTCTTTGCCACATGCAGCGTAGCCGCCTCGAACGAATCCTTTCCTTTTCCTATCGGAACACTCAGTTCCAATCTCAGCTGATTGATCAGATTCGTATTTTTGTTCATGTCCCATTGCCATTCAGAAATATATTGTCCGTTAAAGCTCTGTGCATAAGCAAGGCAAATATTGATGCAGCCTAAAATAATAAAAATAATTCTCTTCATTTCTTCATGTTTTTGTATAATCTTCATGTTTTGTATCATTTCTTGTTCATTTGCTCGCCTCTCGCGAGCATCTCGCTAATTCATGCTGCAAAGGTATAGGATATTTCTAAATCCAGCAATACTTAATAATCGGTATTTTTATTTCTTCTAAATAGCAGGATGCTCTTCTTTATCCCCATTTTTAGGTATTTTTATTTATTCTAAATAGTTTGGGCTCCGTCTGCCCCCTTATTTTCAGGTAATCAGAGGGAATTAATAATAATAATTTTTAAAAACTTTGCCTTATTAGATATTATTCGTACCTTTGCATTGTTTTAAAATGTTTAATCAGTTAGAAATCAGTTTAATCAATTAGAAAAATGAAGAAGATATTAAATCCATATTTGAACAAGGAGGGTTACAACTGCGTTTGCTGTGCCCCCAACAATCCTGTAGGTTTGCATCTTGAGTTTTGGGAAGAGGGTGAGGATGTGCTTACCATCTGGAATCCCGGCGAGAATTACCAGGGCTGGATCAATACCCTGCATGGCGGAATCATCAGTATGCTGATGGATGAAGTGGCAGGCTGGGTCATCAACCGCAAACTGCAGACCACGGGTGTGACGATGCAGCTCAACGTGAAGTACAAGAAACCTGTGATGACCACCGATTCGCAGATTACGGTGCGTGGTCACATCGCCAGTCAGCGCCGTAACATCGTCACCATCCACCTGACTCTGGAGAATTCAAAAGGCGAGGTTTGTGATGAGGGCGAAGCCATCTACTTTACCTTTGGTCCTGATAAAGCCAAAGAGATGGGATTCGACTGCTGCAAGGTAGAGGGGGAGGAATAACTCTCCCCTTATGGTGAGGAATTTGATAAGGAAGCCTTTCTTATGAAGACTTCCTTTTATGAAGTCTCTTTACGATGCAGCAGCAGTCTTCTTGTTGAAGAGCCAAATCGACAGAATGACGATTGCGATGCTTATCAGGCTGAGGCTTGCTTCCATCATCGGAGTGCTGGCGATGTAAGTATCGTAGCATTCTTCAGGAATCAGGCAGAGCGTATTGTTGGTGATGTGGATGATGATGCCCGGAATCAAACTCCTGGTTCGGTAACACATCCACGCCATGACGATTCCCAGAATGATGGGTCCAGGAATCTGTGCCGGGTTGAGATGGATGAGCCCGAACATGATGCTTGAGCCGATGATAGCATACCAGGGACTGATGTTCCATCTCAGCATCTTTCGCATCATCAATCCGCGGAAGAGGTATTCTTCGGCTATAGGAGCAATGATGCAGAGCACCAGAATTCCAATCGGATTATGTGCCAGGTTAACAAAATCCTGCTCCATGTAATCAGGCAAATCCATGAATCTTTCTAAAACACTCATAGGAATGGCCTGGAACAGTCCCACCAAGAAAACCAGCAAGAAGATGATTGCCTTAGGCTTCTGCTGAATCTTTTCCAGGCGAACACGCAGGTGGAATTTCTTCCGGCATTTATGAATCATATATAGCTCTGCAGCCAGCATATAAATTGCCGGGATCCATGCACTATTGATGGTTGTCTTCGTCAGGAATTCGATAAATTCGCAGCTCAAAGCTGCTGCAATGCCAACCGGAAAGGCTGCAAGCATGGACATCAGATAGACGTAGATGGCACTTCTGGTGCCAGGCCATGCACGATACAGAAACCATCCCTTGGTTCCGTTTCTTCCCTTTGATAGGATTGCTGAAAGTTTCTCTTTTTCCATAAAGCTGTAGTTTTGTTTTTTTATGCAAAGATATAATAAAATCCTGGCTTGTAGGGTTAAGTGCATGTTATTTTTATGTTAAAATATCGCCACCCTCGAAGAAGTTAAGTTTTGTTTGTCATGCTCAGTCTGCGTTTAAGAGTTTCTTGAATCACAATTCCCCAGAAAGCCGTTTCCTGCCCATTTTGTGGTCTTCATTGATGACCGGCGCCTGCCATCTATTAAGACCAGCCTCGGTCTTCATAGATGACCGACTTTTGGCACAAGAAGACTGTTCTTTCGATTGCCGGTGCAAAGATACAAAAATTCGAAGCAGAAAGCAAGCTTTTTCCCGTAGAATGTTGAAAAATATTATGTAAGTGGTTGATATATAGGAGTATAAGTGTTTGCGGTTTTTACATCTGATTGCAAAAGCCGCCTTTTGAATCGTTTTTTGATGTTTGGAAAGCGGTCATTTTCGGTCATGGTCATTTTCGGTCATTTTCAAAATGATTCGGTCATTTGGGCCTATAGTATATATAAATATATATTTATATAATACTATAGGGGAGATTTGCGCCCCCGAAAACGAAAATGACCGAAAATGACCGTGACCGAAAATGACCGGATTAGGCTTCTGAAAGTTATTCGGAAAGAAATAATGGGTGATTGTAATATGATGATAATCAATGAATTAGCTTATGTTGTAGTTTCGGCTTGTACCATGTTTTGTATTGTAGGAACAGCACATATTCCTCTTCTCTCTACCCCAGTTTTCTTGCTCTTTTTACGAGAATCTTGACAAAATATATCAAGAAATTCCTTGTTTTACCCCTTTCATTCAGCCTTTAACCACTCTTATTTTTGCCTTCTGAAGGGGTGAAAAGTGCCATCGGAGCCACTTTTTCTTGCTTCTAGGGGCGTTTTTCTCCTCCTTTCTCTGCAAAAAAACAATCCAGCCTTTCTTGTCATTTTTGCTTGGGTAATGTGATTTTCTGTTGACAATGGAGTCTGGCTATTTAGGGGATAAGGTCGTTAAGGTCATTAAGGTCAAGGTCATTATCGGTCATTAAGGTTTTTCAATACCTTAAAAGTCCTTTACGATTTGCTATGAAAATCGCCTTTGCAAAAAGGGTGGTTTATGGGTTAAAATCAAGCTTTTTTTCGGAAAAGTGTAGCTTTTAGCCCTTGTTTTCATAGGAAAAGTGTGTTTTTTATTTGGTTATTTCGTAGGAAAAGTGTATTGGGGTATGCTTGAAAAAGGGGAAAAATATAATGGCAAGTTCCAAATTGATGCATCGGGAACCTGCCATTTTCTTTCATTTACACCAATCTCAGCCTCAGCGAATTAAGCACTACGCTTACGCTGGAGAAGGCCATCAGGGCACTTGCCCACATTGGGGTTATCTGGAAATCAATGCCGAAGATATGCAGTGCTCCGGCTGCCAGAGGGATGCAGATGATGTTGTAGATGAACGCCCAGAAGAGATTCTGCCAAATCATGTGAACCGTCTTCTGGCTCAGTTTTACGGCTTCCGGAAGTGCCAAGAGGTCGTCGCTCATCAGCGTAATCTGTGCCACATCCATCGCCACATCCGTTCCCTTTCCTATCGCCATGCTCACGTTGGCAAGGGCCAGAGCCTGGGTGTCGTTGATTCCGTCGCCCACCATCGCTACCTGCTTGCCTTCGTCCTGAAGTTTCTTTACCAATGCCTGCTTGTCGCCAGGCAGCACCTTACTCTGGTAATGCTTGATGCCGGCTTTCTCTGCCCAGTAGTGAGCCGCTTCCTCCTTGTCGCCACTCATCATATAGACCTCTATTCCCTTTTCCTGCATCTGCTTCATCGCTTCCTGGGCATGAGGTTTGAGGGTCTCTCTTGTCTCCAGATCCAAATCCTCCTGTTTGGTGAAATCAATGTTCTGGTTAGGAATGGTGAGGGTGCCTGTCTTGTCGATGACGAGGGCGTTGATCTTGTGGAGATTCTCCAGCGCCGACGCATCCTTGATAAGGATTTGCTTCTGCGCCGCCTTTCCGATGCCCACCATCAGGGCGGTAGGAGTAGCTAAGCCCATGGCGCATGGACAGGCAATGACCAAAACGGCTACGGCTGAAAGAATGGCCTGCGGAAGTGCTGCGTTGCCGCCTATTAGCCACCATATTATAAAGGTGATAAGGGCGATGGCTGCCACGGCTGGAACGAAAATCAGAGCCGCCTTATCCACGATGCGCTGCACGGGTGCCTTACTGCCCTGCGCCTCCTGAACCATTCGGATGATGTGCGCCAGGGCGGTGTTCTCGCCAATTTGCTTGGCTCTCATGCGGAGCTTTCCCTGACTCGGAATGGTGCCGGCCAGCACGTTGTCGCCTGCCTTTTTCATCGCCGGAGTCGGTTCGCCGCTGATCATTGCTTCATCTACATAGGCAGCATCGGGAGTCATGAAACTCTCTGCCTGGGTAACCACGCCATCCACCGGAATCTTCTCGCCGGCTCTTACCTCTATCATGTCGCCTATCTGAATGGTGGAAATCGGAACTTCCTCCATCTTGTAGTCGTTGGTGCCTTCTATCTTCTCGTAAGTCACCAGTCGGGCGGTTTTCGGCTGCATTCCCATCAGTTGGCGGATGCTGCTTGCCGTACTGTCCTTCGCTTTTTCTTCCAGGCATCTGCCGGTCAGCACGAAGGTGATGATCATCACGGAAGCATCGAAATAAGTGTGCCATTCTATGCCTCTCGCTCCCCAGACCATTTCTCCGAAGAAGGTGTTGAAGGTGCTGAAGAGGAAGGCGATGAGGGTGCTGAGTGCCACGAGCGAATCCATGTTTGCCGTATGATGCAAAAGCTGCTTCCAGGCGGAAACATAAAACTGTTTGCCGCAGTAGAGCAGGTTGGCGAGTGCCAGGAGCAGACAAATCTGGTTGGCGAAGGAACTCGAATGATGAGCCGAAGCAACACCATCTGAAATCATATTCTGTTCCATGCCCAGGGAAATCCATCCCATAGAGAAACTCATGGTCAGGATGGCGAAGAGCCAGGAAGCGAGGGTTCGGCGGCGCAGGAGGGTGAACTCACGGCGGTTGATTTCCTCCACGCTTCTGTCGTTTTCGATGACGAGGTCGTATCCGGCGTTGCTGATTTCCCGTTTCATATCTTCCAGAGAGATAATGTCGGGGTCATAATCTACCAGGGCAGTTCGGCTTGCCAGGGAAACCGAGGCGGAGTTAATGCCCTCGAGCGACTGCAGCTTCTTTTCAACATTGGCAGAGCATACGCTGCAAGCCATGCCTATTACTGGAATTGTTTTCTTCATCTGTTTCTTATATTAATATTCTGAAATCTATAAGCAAAAGCTTTCATGTCTGCTTTTCTGCCTGCAAAATTACATATTAATTATGGAAAAAAAAAGATTTATGGTGAAAAACTCTTGGCTGCTCCATGAAAATCATCATAATAAGGTAGATGAAAAATGCGATGTTTCAGGTAAGGGCACAAAAAAGGCAGGTTCCAAATTGCTTTGGAATCTGCCTCCATCATTTATGGGAGATGATTATTTGACTTCGATGTTCTTTGTTGTCTTAGCCTCCTCCTTAGGAGTAAGCTTTGGAATCTCGACCTCGAGTATACCATCAGCTACCTTTGCTGAAATCTTCTCACGATCAGCATCCTCAGGCAGCGTATAACACTGCTGGTAGTTGCTGTAAGAGAATTCGCGGCGCAGATAGTGCTCGTGCTTGTCTTCATCCTTGTGTTCCATCTTGTTCTCGATGGCGATGTTCAGATTACCATCGTTATCGATGTTTACACGAACCCACTCTTTCTTCAAACCAGGAGCTGCAACCTCCATGATGTAATTCTTATCTGTCTCCTTGATGTTAATGGCAGGAGCAGTAGCATTCATACGTGACATTACTTCGGTATTGAATAAAGTATCATCAAAGAAGTTACTCAACCAATCTGAATCATTATTTCTACGTGCTAACAACATAATTAAAACCTCCAAATTTTATTTTACTCGTCCTCTCGGTTCCTTACGGCTCCGTCGGGATTTCTGCTTGTTAATATTCTTGTTATTTTTTTGCTTTCGCCTCGAAACTCCGTCATTCTTCCGAACTCCTTTATCTTTTGGCTTCAGCTTTCACTCTCTGTTTTTGCAACTTATGTGCCAGCGGACTGAAAGTGGTAATGTTGGCACGAAAGGATAAATATTTTAAACTTTTCTGCCAGATGATGCGGTTATCTCAACAAAAAAGTGTAACTTTGTCACCAACTAAATAATTCCAAGAAGCTTGTTTTTTTTGAAGTTTTTTCAAGAAAACGTACTTTGAATCATACTTTTTTATTATATTTGCAATCGAAAATCGATTTGAACCTTGACTAAACGATGATATAGTTATGGAACAGAACTTAAAAAACATATTTTATGCGATGGGTGCGATGATTCTTGCACCCCAAACCCTCAGTGCTCAGTCTGTGAACATCGAAGGCTTAGACTCTCTGCGCTTATCAGGTTCGGTGAGCGTGGTGGAACCTGAACTTCTGAAGAAGGGTGTGCTCAATAATGCACTGGATGCCCTGAGCGGACAGACGGCAGGTGTTAACGTCACTACAAACGGTCTTGACCGTATCGCTATGTTGAACTCCGTCCGCGTTCGTGGTACGACTTCTATCATGGGCGGCAATGATCCTCTGGTGATTATTGATGGTGTTACATCTGATGTGGCAACGCTTGCCACAATCTATCCCGCCGATATCGAGAGCTTTACGGTACTGAAGAATGCCAGCGAAACGGCACTCTATGGTTCCCGTGGTGCTTCGGGCGTTATCCAGGTAAAGACCAAGAAGGGTACGGATAAGGGATTTCAGATTTCTTACGAGGGAAACTATGGTATAGAGGCGATGTACAAAAGTATGGAGATGCTCAATGCCGCCGAATACATAGCTGCTGCACAGAAGTATGGGCTGGAGTATAACAATAAGGGATATGATACCAATTTCCGCAAGGCGATTACCCGAACCGGAAATATCCAGAACCATTATCTGGCCTTCAGCGGTGGCACTCCGCAGAGCAACTACCGCGCTTCTTTTGGCTATATCGACCATAACACGATAATTCGGAGCAAGGGCTATCGTAATCTGGTGGCTAAGATTGATGTCACCCAGAAGGCATTTGGCGATAAACTGACGGGAGATTTCGGCGTGTTCGGTTCGTCTTTCAAGAACAATGATATCTTCGACAGTCAGATGCTTTTCTATTCTGCCGATGCCATGAATCCTACTTATCCTTATGATAAGCTGAACGGCAGTTGGGTGAAGAATGGGGCTGCATCTCAGGTGAATCCTCCCGGTGCCGTGCTCAAGGAGCGTGATGATACGAAGAATATGAACTTCAATGCTCATCTGAAGTTGAACTATGATATGACAAATTCTCTGAGTGTTTCTGCTTTCGGAGCATACAGTTATGCTTCCAACGAGAACAACCAGTTCTGTCCTACCTGGCTTTGGGCGCAGGGCAATCTCTATCGTGGGGAGTTCAAGAGCGAGGACTGGCTTGCCAATGTATCGTTTAACTATCAGCATTCGTGGGGAATCCACAATCTGAAGGCAATGGTGGGTGCAGAATATCAGAAGGATATTCGAACGGGATTCTGGACTTCTGCGAAGGGAATCACCAACAACGACATGTATTACCATAATATAGGTGCTGCTGCATCACGGCCTTTCGGTGGGACAGACAGCAAGTACGAAGATCCGACCCTGGCTTCTGTGATGGGCAATGTCGACTACACCTTATATAATAAGTATAGTCTTTCGGTTTCCATGCGTGGCGATGGTTCTTCGATGGTGGGCAATGACCATACCTGGGGTTTCTTCCCATCCGTCTCTCTTTCCTGGGATATGAAGCAGGAGAAATGGCTCCGTTCTCTCAAGGAAATTACCATGCTGAAACTGCGTACGGGCTATGGACGCTCAGGTAATCTTGGCGGAATATCTTCTTATACCACTTTGAATACGGTACGGCAGAATGGTATTGTTTCGGTGAACAGTTCTCCTACGGTTACGATGGGAATGATTAGCAATAACAATCCTGATCTGAAGTGGGAAACCCGCGCTACCTGGAATATCGGAGCTGATTTGGGATTGTGGAACAACCGGCTGGTTCTGACGGCAGAATATTACTATTCCAAGACCACCGACATGCTCTATGCCTATGATGTGCCGGTTCCGCCTTTTGCCTATGATAAACTGTTGGCAAACCTGGGTTCTATGAGCAACCAGGGTTTGGAGGTCGGCGTTTCCTTCACTCCTATCCAGAAGAAGGACATGGAACTGAATATCAATATGAATCTCTCCTGGCAGAAGAACAAACTTCTCTCGCTGAGTGGTGAATATGACGGAATGCAGATGTCGGCAGCCGATATTACTGCGATGGGTGCCTTGTCGGGTGCCGGTCAGCATGGTGGTTACAACAATGTGGTCTATCAGATAGTTGGTCAGCCTTTGGGGGTATTCTATCTTCCTCATTGCAAGGGAATTATAGAAGATGGAAATGGGCATTACCGCTATGATATCGAAGATTTGGACAAGAACGGAACCGTAGATTTGAGTGATGGCGGTGACAGATATATTGCCGGTCAGGCTACTCCTAAAGTAACGTTGGGTTCCAATATCAGTTTCCGTTATCGCGACTGGTATCTTTCATTGCAGATGAACGGAGCCTTCGGACATAAGATATTCAATGGTACGGGCTTAGCCTACACCAATATGTCGAGTTTCCCGGATTATAATGTGCTGAAGGGAGCTCCTGAGAAGAATATCGTTGACCAGAATGTTTCTGATTATTGGCTGGAGAAGGGCGATTATCTCAACTTAGAGAATCTCACGCTGGGCTATGATATCCCTATCCGAAAGGGCGTGGTGCAGTCGCTCAGAGTTTCGGCGAGTGTCAACAATCTTGCCACCATCAGCAGTTACAGCGGCTTGACTCCGATGATTAACAGCTACGTGGTGAACAGTACGATGGGTATTGATGATAAGCGGACTTATCCTGTTTACAGAACCTTCTCATTGGGTTTAAGTGTTCAATTCTAAAATCAGAAAGTTATGAAACGATATAGATTTTTATTTCTGCTGCTGGCGGCATTGTCTATGACATCCTGCCTGGACGAACATCCTAAGGATCAGTTGGACGAGGATGCCATCTATGGTTCTGCATCTGATATTTATATCAATGCCGTGGCTTCTCTCTATAATTATATAGGTGGAGCTAACGAGAGTGAGGGCATCCAGGGCACCTGCCGTGGCATTTACGATTATAATACGCTGACCACCGATGAGGCGATGATTCCGATTCGAGGCGGCGACTGGTATGATGGTGGCCTCTGGAATGCCATGTACCAGCATCGGTGGAGTGCCGATGACCAGTCTCTTTATGATACGTGGAAGTACCTTTATAAGGTTATCGTGCTGGCTAATAAGTCTTTGGATGTTATCAGCAACAAGTCGGCCCTGCTTTCTGCCGCACAGCAGGAGGAATATCGGGCTGAGATAAGAGCCATCCGGGCTATGTTCTATTACTATGCTATGGACATGTTCGGTCGGGTTCCATTGGTCCTTTCCAGTGCAGAACAGCTCCATTCCAGCCTGTTCCAAGGTCAGACAGATCGCAGTTCTATCTTCCAGTTTGTCTTTCAGGAGTTGCAGCAGGTATTGCCTTCACTTCCCGACCAGCACAGCAATAAGGAAGGCAATTATTATGGTCGCATCACCCAGCCGGTAGTCAACTTTCTGTTGGCGAAATTGGCTTTGAATGCAGAAATCTATATGTATGATGACTGGACCCAGGGTTATGCGAGCCGTCCGAAGGGAAGTGACATTCATTTCTCTGTGCCGGCTTCTGATGCCTCTTTGCGCAATGGCGATAAGGTGGACTGCAGGAAGTTGAATGCCTGGGAAACCTGCATTTATTATTGTGATAAACTGGCAGAAGAAGGCTATGTCCTGGAGTCGGATGATTCATTCAATTTCTCTACGCATAATGAGACATCGAAGGAGAATATCTTCACGATTCCGATGGATAAGAATATCTATACCAACCAGTTCCATTATCTCTTCCGCTCTTACCATTATACACATGGCGGTGTTTTGGGATGGGGAAGTGAGAATGGCACCTGTGCTACGATTTCTACGATGAAAGCCAATCATTATGGCGAGGCTGATGAAGATGCCCGTTGCAAGATGAACTTTGTGGCGGGAGTGGTAAAGGTAGATGGTCATGAACTGCTGATGGATAATGGAAAGCCGTTGGAGTATCAGCCTTTTGAAGTGGCTCAAAACCTGACCAACAGTAAGTTTGTCAAGACGGCTGGAGCGAGGATGGCGAAGTATGAGGTGGATAGAACCTCTTATATGGACGGCAAGTTGCAGAGTAACGACATAGTTCTTTTCCGATATGCAGATGTTTTATTGATGAAGGCAGAGGCAAAGGTCCGAAACGGAGAGAATGGTGATGAGGAGTTGAATAGGATTCGTGCCCGTGTGGGAATGCCTTACCGTAAGGCTACGCTCGATAACATTCTGGAAGAGCGGTTGCTGGAGTTGGTATGGGAAGGATGGCGTCGTCAGGATCTCATCCGTTTCGGCAAATTCACCGGTGCCTACGATCTCCGTACGCCTCTTCAGGGTGAATCCTCCGGCTACACCACCGTCTTCCCGATTCCTCAGAAATGCATCGATTTAAATTCTGAATTGGTACAGAATAAGGGATATGTCAATATTTTGAAGTAAAGAAACTTGAATAGTGTAAGAAAAGAGAAAAGCTCGCCAGGACTTTGATGGTCTTGGTGAGCTTTTCTCGTTTTATTTCCCGAATCTGGAAGTATCTACTTCTTCATGCTGCTTGGCCTTGTAGCCGCCGAAACGATAGGTGAGGGAGAGGCCGATGATTCTGCCAAAGTACATTTTGTTGATGACGTGCTGACCTCGATAGGTATCATGCAGATGGTTGTCGCCCGTCTCGAAGATGTCGTTGCAGTAGGCTTTCAGCTGAAGCTTGTCGTCCTTGAGAGGCTTCCAGGTGAGGGCTGCGTTGAGATAGCCTGAGGCTGGGATGTCGATGATTCCTTGGATGGCGTCGGTACGAACGGAAGCATCGAGGTTGAGAAGCACATGCTTGCCAAAGAGAAAAGTGCCGTTCCACTGGGATAGACAGAACCATTTGCTGCGGTCGAATGGAAGATCATAGAATTGGGAATTCTTGTCGTTCTGATAAACGCCAGTAAAAGTAAGGCGATTCTGCCACCAGTTGCCTATGTTGATTGGGGCTGTGAGCATCAAACCTACCTGGTTTACATGGTCGAAGTTGACATGCTTGTATTCCATCTCCTTCTTCGTGTCGCTCTGGTAAGGAAGCTGACGGAATTCATCTTTCGAGTTGTTGAAGAAGAAACTTGCCACATATCTGCTGTGCAGAATGTAGGTAAGCGAGAGGCTGAGGTCTCGTGAAGGCTTCAACGTCGGGTTTCCTACAATTTTTCCATATCCGCCCGCATTATAGGTGGTGAAGTTCTTCACCGACCAATAAGTAGGGTAGTCTCTGTCGCAATCCAGGTCGAATTGGATGATGTGTCCAGCCTTTGGAAGATAGGTGATGGAGAGTGTAGGGAAGAGGTTCCACTCATTCCAGATTGGGGTGTGGTAATATTCTTCCATGAGCGATGCTTCCATCGTGAGTTTTTGTCCGAACGACTTGCTGGCTCCGATGTAGAAACTCATTTGGTCTTCGTTTTGAAAGGTGTTGCCATCAAAAGACTTGTTGTTGTTCTCCTGCGAGCTCTTGTCTCTTGATGTGGTGTAATTGATGCCGTAGTTCAAGCCCCAGTCTTTTCCTAAGTCGTGCTCCTGCTTGAGGTAAGCGTGCCATTTGTCGATTCGCTGCTGGCTTGTGATGTCGTAGATTTCATCGTAGAGACTGCTTTTTAGCCATTGTTCATCCGGTGAATTATAATAGGTGTATTCTGCTCCTGCCGAGAAACCGAATGGTGTGGAGTAATCCAGACGGAAATTATGAAACTGACTCTTGGCATGGATTCTGAGAAGGGATGTGAAATCGCCATCATCCTCTGAAGTTCCTCTCGTGTTATTGAATTGTGAGGTGTAGGCAAAGCTGAGCTGATGATTCTTCGCCAGATGATAGTTGATTCCCAGTCGGATGTTATGGTTGAGATGGCGTTTGTTGTTGTCGCTATGTGTAGAGAAGGCATAGGAAGTGCCATCCGTCAAGGTGTGGGCAAACTCATTTTCATAATAATAATATCTCTTGCCATGACCGAAGGAGTAGAGCATGTCTATTTCCCATTTCTTATTGGTGAAGAGCAGGGAGGCGCGCTCTGTGTAACTGTTGCGGTTCTGGTGGGTGTAGCCGCCGAAGAACTCGCCTTGCAGGGAGTGAAAGCCTGTGTTGTGCTTCAGCAGGAGGTTGATGACCTGTCCCTTTACCTGATAGCGGGCTGGGGCAGAATAGATGACTTCGGCGTTGGCGATGCGGCTGGTAGGAATCGTTTTCAGAAGCGAATAGAGCTGTTCGCTGGTCATGGTGGAAGTTTTGCCGTCTATCATCACGGTTACGGATTGGGCGTTGAGAGTCAAGGCTTCATCTTGTTCGCTCACGCCAGGCAGTTGCTTGATGGCTTCATAGGCATTATCCACCGGATGGTTTTTGATGAGTTGAGGCAGGTCATAGTTTAATGCCGCTCCTTTCACCTTTACGATAGGTCGGTTGCCTTTTACCATCACATCGGGGAGGGAATGGATGATGCTGTCCATTCTCAGGGAATCATTTTTGTTTCCTTGTGCCCAGCCGGCAAGACTGATCGCCAGGCAAGCGCTTAATATAACCAATCTTTTCATATTCTTCTTATCTTTTTATCGTTCTTTCGGAAAAAAAAGCTCCCGATTTCGGTTGCAAAAGTACTGTAAAAATCTCGTGTCAGCAAGGAATTTTGATTATCAAGTCTTATCAGAAGTGTTATTTAGTCTTATCAAATCAGAAATAATTCCCTGAAAAGTATCTTACTTATCTTCTTTTTTATTACTTTTGCAAGCATGAAGTTACATCTTAAATACATAGTTACGCTCGTCATCACGGCTCTGGTCTGCATCTTCGCATATCAGACCTATTGGCTCGTGGGGCTTTATCAGTCTCAGGAAAAGGAGGTTGAAGCGAAAATTAAGGGTGGAATGGAGTACGCTCACTTCATGGAGATGAAGAAGCGAATCGAACGATTGCGCAATGATGATAAAGGGCCTCATAGACAACTGACGGGTACTGTTGCTTTTTCTATGGATGAAGACGATGATATTGATCAAAAGGTAAAGGTGAAAAAGGTTCGTGGAGGAAAGATCGTTCAGTCTGTTCAAACAACTTTTACCAAGCAAGAGAAGCGTCGTGAAGATGACAAGGACCAGGAATTGATGATGATGATGTCGGGCAAGCTGGCAACTATGGTGCAACAAGCGCTGTTTGGCAAATTGAATGAAATCGCCAAACCTGACATCAATGACTATGACAGTGCATGGGTTGCCAAGATGCTTTCAGACAGTTTGTTGGTGGGCGACGATATTCATCCGCTTCCGCATCAGATTCAGCTTTTTGCAGAAAAGAAGGTTTTGGCGAAAGTGACGACGAAGGGGTATGTGCCTTCCGCCAATGCCAAGCAATACCAATATGTGGTTTGTAATGAGGGGGAGGCGAATGAGGAGAAATATGTCCTTACCCTAGAGCCGCTTACGATGACTGTGCTCAGCCAGATGGCAGGCATCCTTGCCACATCGCTCTTCATCATGCTCATCCTGGCTTTCGTCTTCTGGTTCCTGATTCATACGATGCTCAAGCAGAAGACGCTTGATGAGATGAAAAGTGATTTCACCAATAATATCACGCACGAATTGAAGACTCCGATAGCCGTAGCCTATGCTGCCACCGACTCCCTGCTGAACTACGGAATGCTCCAGCATCCTGATAAGGCGCGCAAGTATCTCACCATCGCCCAGAAGCAGTTGAAGACGCTCAGCGGATTGGTGGAACAGATTCTGTCGATGAGTATGGAACGACGGAAATCGATGCTTCTCAATATTGTGGAAGTTCCAATGAAGGAGGTGATTGAACCATTAATCTCCCAGCATCAGCTGAAAGTGAAATCAGAAGAAAGAACGGATAAAAAGGTGAATATTTCGTTGTCCGTAAAACCGGAAAATCTGATGGTTCATGCCGACCGGATGCATTTCTCAAACATCGTGAGCAATCTCATAGACAATGCCATCAAGTATTCTGAAGATAGCGTGAATATAGAAATCAAGGCTTTCCAAAAAGCCGAGGATGAAGTGCTGGTTTCCGTATCAGATAATGGAATCGGTATTGACCACGATAAATTGCCTTATATTTTCGACAAGTTCTATCGGGTGACGGATGGCAATAAATATACGGTCAAGGGCTATGGTCTCGGCCTTTTCTATGTCAAGAGCCTGATGGAGAAAATGGGCGGTTCTGTTTCCGTAGAAAGCGATCCGGGAAAAGGAAGCTGCTTTACCCTGCATTTTCTTAAAGGTAAAAAGGTAAAAGGAACCTAGTCCCCTTTGCACCCCCGTTCCCAGCGATTCCATCGCTGGTCTCCCAAGTCTTAATCTTAAAAGTAAAAAGTAAAAAATGAATAAGATAAAAGTATTACTGGTAGAAGACGAAACATCCTTGGCGATGATTCTGAGCGACACCTTGGAGGCGCAGGGCTTCGAGATGCGCACTGCGCATGATGGCGAAGAGGGGCTTCGTATGTTTGATGACCAGAAGCCTGATGTGCTGGTTGCGGATGTGATGATGCCCAAAATGGATGGTTTCGAGATGGTGCGCCGTATCCGCAAGACAGATTCCCGTACTCCTGTGCTTTTCCTCACGGCTCGTTCGGCGGTGAATGATGTGGTAGAGGGATTTGAATTGGGTGGCAATGATTATCTGAAGAAGCCGTTTGCCATCCAGGAGCTCATCGTCCGTATTAAGTCGCTTTGTCATCGGGCTTCTGCAGGAAATATTTCTTCTGAAGAACAGGAAGGGGGGAATGTTTCTCCTGATAATCCGGATGCTGCTGATCAATGGCTCTCCATCGGTCGTTATCGCCTGAATGTTACCAGTCAGATTCTGCAGTTGGATGGTAAAGATACAGAACTGTCACATCGTGAATCAGAAATCCTTCGCATGCTTGTGGAGAGCAAGAACAATGTGGTAGAGAGCAAGGATATTCTCCTGCAACTCTGGGGCGATGACAGCTTCTTCAATTCCCGCAGTCTCCATGTTTTCATCACCAAGCTCCGCCACAAGTTATCTGCCGATGAAAATATCAGAATCATCAATGTGAGGGGAATTGGGTATAAAATGATTTGCTAGAATCTTGTAAAAGAACTATTCTTCCTATCCATCAACAAGCGCATCGAATGCTTCTTTGAAGTATTTGTCGAACCACTCGGCTGGGTGATCTGTTATCTGATGCTTGCCTGATTTCTCGATGTGAATGGCAACACATAAATAATTAATGGAGCAAGTAACTCATTTTCCCCTTTCCTGGAGCTGCAACTTGTTTTATGATAGTATATTCGCGTGTCGCAAAATCAAGAGTTGCTTCTACATCGCTTCCATCAGGATTAGCAAGATAGGTTTTTCCGTTTTCAAAATACGGCACGGAAATACCTTTCGCCCACGCTTCCAGGTAGATTCGTTCCACCTCATCGTGTACGGCATTGTTGATTTCCCGAATCGTCTTGCCATTCGAGAGTCGCCAACCTTCTATTTCTTCATATTTGCACATAAGCCTTTAACCTTTAGAAAACCTTTGAAAAATCTACTGCAAAAATACGAGGAATCTTTTTAATAGCCAAATGTTTTAACCTCTTTTTTCTATCAGCTCTTATCTGAAGCATCTGTTTTTGAAAGTTTTTCCAAAAAAGGTTTGTGGTTTCAGGAATAATGGCTAATTTTGCGGGCTGAAAGGGAAATCGCTTGATAGGCGATGATTCTTGGAATGATATAATATAAATAGGATATGGATAGGAAAAATGATGGCCTCAGACTGATGGATGGGGCTGGATATAAGAAGATAATAATTGCTTGCGACTCTTATAAGGGTTGCCTTTCGAGCAGAGAGGTAAATGAGGCGATTGCTTCGGGAGTGAAGGAATGGAATGCGGATGCTGCTTCTTCCGAAATTATTACCCTGGAAATGAGTGATGGTGGAGAGGGAATGCTCGATGCTTTTCTTTCGGCGATGAAGGGAGAGCGAGTGAGGATTCATGCCCATGATGCGCTGATGAGATGGATTGAGGCGGAATACGGAATCGTGGATGATACGGCGATTATCGAGATTGCGCAGACCGCCGGACTGGCTCTGATTGAGCCTGAACAGCGCAACCCGATGAAGGCTACTTCCTGGGGCGTGGGCGAGATGATTATGAATGCTTATCGCCGGGGCGTGCGACGTTTCATCGTGGGCTTGGGTGGCAGCGCCACATCCGATTGCGGCATTGGAATGCTCAAGGCGATGGGCGACGACTGGAAGAAAATCCGCCAGGAATGCAGTTTTGTGTTGGCTTCGGATGTTACCAACCCGCTTTGCGGCGAAAATGGGGCGGCTCATGTTTTTGCCCCTCAGAAGGGAGCTGATGCTAAGATGGTGCAGATGTTGGATGATAGGGCGAGGAAGTTTGCCGAGGTAAGTGCCAAGCATTTCGGATATGATAGAAGTGAGGCTCCTGGGGCTGGTGCGGCCGGAGGACTGGGTTATGCTTTCCTGCAATATTTCAATGCAGAGGCTCGTCCAGGGGCTGAACTGCTTTTAGAGAAAATAGAGGTTGATGTGCTCATTCAGGATGCTGATTTCGTGATTACGGGCGAAGGTCATAGCGACCGTCAGACCTTGATGGGGAAGTTGCCGCAAAGAATTCTGGAGCATGTTACCAATCAGAAAATCTGGCTAGTATCGGGCGGAGTTAGCGATAGAAAGGCTATGCTGGATGCAGGATTTGATAGAGTTGTTCAGGTTACTCCTGAAGAAATGCCATTGGTTGAGGCGATGAAGCCAGAAGTGGCTCGTAATAACATAATAAAGGCAATTCGTGAGCAATTTGCTTTGTAGTTTCAGTTATTATCTGTACCTTTGTGACCGTTTTCAAATAAGGTAAGAATAATGAAGTATATAATTTTTGATTTTGATGGAACCATCGGCGATTCGCAGAGTCTCATAGTGAAGACTCTGCAGGATACGATGCGTGCAAGAAAGCTGGAAGTGAAATCGGAGGAGGCTTGTGCCAAGACCATCGGTCTTCGATTGGATGAGGCCTTCGTTTCGCTCTTCGGAATGAGTGCTGAGGAGGGAATGGAATGCGCAGCAACCTATCGCGAAATCTTCCTGGAGAACAAGATGACGATGATCGTGCAGCCCTTTCCTCACGTAATAGAAACCCTGAGAGAGTTGCATCGCTGTGGGTTTGTATTGGGTATGGCCAGCAGTCGAAACCATTGCTCGCTGGATGGATACGTACATCAGATGCAGCTGGAGGATATATTCTCTTCCATTGTTGCAGGCGATGATGTGGAGCATGCGAAGCCGGCACCCGATATGGTCTTCAAGGCATTGAAGGAGATGAAGGGAACGGCAGATGAAACCCTCGTGGTGGGCGATATGAACTTCGATGTAGATATGGCGCATCATGCCGGCTGCAAGGCCTGTGCCGTGACTTATGGCAACGGAAACCGCCAGCAGCTCGCCTCTGCCGAATGGATCATCGATGATTTCGCAGAACTCCTGGAAATCGTAAAAGAATAAACTGAACTCTGAATAAAAAGATAATTTTATCCTTGCTGGAATAAAAAAGCGGATAAAGTTATCTTTTTATTCATTTTTTTATAGTAACTTTGCACCCGCAATTGGTTTGCTGCCACCTTCTGCCGCCTCAGGCAGGATGAGTGCGTAGTGATTAAAAGGGAATCGGGTGAGAAGCCCGGACAGTCCCGCTGCTGTAAGCGTCTTATTGCGGCAAGCACCATGGTCACTGACAATTTTTCGGGAAGACCGCTTGCCATGAGTTTGAGGACGCAAGTCAGAAGACCTGCCGTTGCCATCTCTACCATCAGAAAGTGATGGAGGATGAAATCATTGAGCCTCGTGGGTTAGGCTTTTGAATGAAGATAAAAACATAATAGTAGATGAAAAGATTGTTTGCAATAGCCATGCTGGGTGTTGTTGCAGGGTCTGCCTTTGCCAATGGCGAAACGCAGGACTCTGTACGAGTGCATCACATCCAAGAGGTTGTGGTTACCTCACGATTGATATCCAGGGAAACTATTCCATCACAGACATTGGGAGGTGAGGAACTCAAAAAGTTGAATTCCTTGTCGGTAGCCGATGCCTTGCGTTATTTCTCGGGCCTGCAGCTCAAGGATTATGGAGGCGTGGGTGGCATCAAGACAGTCAACATTCGCAGTATGGGTACCAATCACTTGGGTATCTTCTATGACGGCATCGAACTGGGCAATGCACAGAACGGGCAGATAGACTTGGGGCAGTTCTCGCTCGACAATGTGGAGGAGATTTCGCTCTACAACGGTCAGCGTAGTGCCATCTTCCAACCAGCGAGCGACTTTGGTAATGCTGGCTCCGTCTATATCCGTACCAAGGCTCCCCGCTTCATGATGGGCAGGCGATACAACTTGTTGGTGAGGGCTAAGTATGGGTCGAGCGATACCTTCCGGTTTTCATCGCTTTGGGAGCAGAAACTCTCCGATCATATATCTTCCTCGTTAAGTACAGGTGTGCTGACATCGAGCGGTCGCTATAAGTTTCGTTATAGGCGAGTGACCGAAGATAATACGGTGGCTTATGATACCACCGCCGTGCGCCACAATGGTGACATCTGGGCTTTCCGTGTTGAGGAAAATGTGAGGGGAGGCATTGCCGATGGATATTGGAACGTGAAGGCATATACCTACCATTCGGAAAGGGGAATACCTGGTGCCATCGTCAATAATGTGTGGCGACGAGGCGAACGCCAGTGGGACCACAATACCTTCGGACAGGCTGTATTCCAAAAGTCATTTGGTGACAAATTCTCTACCAAGGCATTGGCTAAGTATGCCTATTATGTGACGCGCTATGTCAATAATGATGAGACGCAGATACATGTAGACAATACCTATCGTCAGCAGGAGATGTATTTCTCCACTTCGAATGTCTATGAGATATTGTCAAAGTGGAGTGTCTCAATGAGCTATGACTTCAAGTGGAACAAGTTGAATGCCAATATGGTGGACTTTGCTTTCCCTCATCGTTACTCCAACTTCGTGTCGTTAGCCACGGCATTGACGTTATCACGCATCCAGGCACAAGCCTCGTTGGTGGAGCAGGTGGTCAAGGACCATGTGAAGTATGGGGCGTCTTCGTCATCTCGCAGCACACTGACGCCAGCATTCTTTGTAAATGTCTATCCGTTCGAATCCAAGTTGCTGGCAGTGAGGGCCTTCGCTAAGAAAAGCTTCCGCATGCCGACCTTCAACGACCTCTACTATGCAGATATGGGTAACAGTAAGTTGAATCCAGAGTCGGCATTGCAATATGACCTGGGATTTGTGCTGAACAAGGATTGGAAGCAAGGCATCGTCGACCATTTCCGCTTACAGGTGGATGGCTATTACAATACGGTGTACGACAAAATTGTAGCTTATCCCAAGGGACAGCAATTCCGTTGGACGATGCTCAACTTGGGCAAGGTACACATCAAGGGCGTCGATGCCATGGCAGAAGTGGGACTGGAGCCAGCCAAGGATTGGAAAGTTACGGCCCGCTTGCAGTACACTTATCAGGATGCTCGCGACGTGACCGATCCCAATACCTCTTATTATAAGGACCAGATACCTTATATCCCATGGCACAGTGGGTCAGCAATCTTGGGTCTGTCATGGCGAGAGTTGGACTTGGCGTATAGCTTCATCTATTCCGGTGAACGTTATTCGCAGCAAGAGAACATCCTCTACAACCATCTCCAGCCCTGGTATACGCACGACATGAGCGTGGTTTATCATGCCAGGAGATGGTCGGCAAGACTGGATGTCAACAACATCTTCAGTCAGGATTATGACGTGATACTTAACTATCCGATGCCGAAGCGCAATTATATGCTGACATTGGAATATAACTTTTGAAAAAAATGAAGGATAAGATATATCATCAACCCAATCTGGCGAAGTCTTGGTTCTTAGCCTTGCTTTGTTTTCTGGCTCTATGTATGCAGTCGTGTCGGGATAGCGACACCGTCATCTCATCTGAGCCTGAGGATACAGGCAGTAAGGCAGAGAAGGGCGATGTCATGGGACTCTACTTGCTCAACCAGGGCAATATGGGCAGCAACAAGGCTACCCTCGACTATCTGGATTTGTCGGGTGATAATAGTGAAAACGTCATTTATCATCGCAACATCTACTCTGAACGCAATCCTAACGAGATTAAGGAACTGGGTGATGTTGGCAATGATATCAAGATATATGGCTCCAAACTGTGGATGGTCATCAACTGCTCCAACAAGGTGGAGGTGGCAGATGCCTATACTTGCAAAAAAGTAGCGAAGATAGACATCCCCAACTGTCGATACCTTGCCTTTGATGGGGGATTTGCCTATGTGAGTGCCTATGTGGCTCCTGTGAATATGCGCCAGGATGCCGAAGTGGGAGCTGTTTATAAGGTGGACACGCTGACCATGAAGGTAGTGGACAAGGTGACGGTGGGCTATCAGCCCGATGAATTGGCTGTTGTGCATGGCAAACTGTATGTTGCCAACAGTGGCGGTTATCGCAATCCCAACTACGATCGTACGGTGAGCGTCATCGACCTCACGACCTTTAAGGAGGAGCGGAAGATTGATGTGGCAATCAACTTGCATCGCTGTCGTGCCGATAAGTATGGACAGCTATGGGTGAGTTCCCGAGGCGACTACAAGGAGGTGCCTTCACGATTGTATTGGCTCAAGCCTAATGCTGCAGGGCAGATGGAAAAGGGAGGTGAACTGGAAGTGCCGGTCTCCAACATGTGTATCGTGGGCGATTCACTATATTATATAGGTGTGCAGTGGAATGAGACTTCAAAGAAAAATTCGATAGAGTATGGTATCGTGAATGTCAGCCAACACAAGGTAATTGCTCATTCCTTGTCTAGTGCTCCGGAGATACAATCCATCGAGATGCCATACGGCATCATCGTCAATCCTCAGAAGAAAGATTTCTACCTGATGGATGCTAAAAATTACGTATCAAGTGGCGAATTGCTTCATTTCAAGGCAGACGGCACCTTCGACTGGCGAGTATGGACAGGTGATATTCCGGCTGAGGCTTCGTTTGTTTATCGCAAACCTCAGTTGTCATCGTCGGATCCGAGCCAACCAGCCGAGGAGTATAGCAAGTATATCTTGGCGGTGGACGAGTATATGCCCGCACCGGGACAGTTCATCAACACCCTGCCTCAGTATGAGGAGGGTGACGATGCTAAGACGATGGCAAGGAAATGTACCGAAGCCATCGGCGGTGACAAGGGTGGTTTGGTGAGCCTGGGTGCCTATGGTGGTTACATCACCTTTCATTTCGATCATTCTATAGCGAATGTGAAAGGTGAGAAAGACCTTTACATCAAGGGCAATGCTTTCAAGGACAATAGTGAGCCTGGCATCGTGATGGTGTCGCAGGATGTGAATGGCAATGGTTTGCCCGACGATCCTTGGTATGAACTTTCGGGTAGTGCTGATGTTGACAGTGTGGGCAAGGTGGTACATGGCTATGAGATAACCTATACCAAGGATGCCATGCAAGATATTCCGTGGACAGACAATCAGGGCAAGAGTGGAGTTGTTAATCGCAACACTTTTCATGCCCAGGAATATTTCCCTTTGTGGCTGTCAAGTCCATTGCGTTTCGAGGGTACCCTTTTGCCACGTAATGGTCATGATACCAGCGGCACTGGAACCCATTGGATTTGTGATGCCTTCCGATATGGATATGTTGACAATGTGAGCAATAGCGACATCGATGGCTGTAGCTTCGATATTTCATGGGCAGTTGATAAGAATCGCAAGTCAGTGGCACTCGACCACATCGACTTCGTGAGAGTGTATAGTGCACAGAATCAAATGTGTGGTTGGCTTGGTGAGACTTCCACAGAAGTGAGTGGGGCTGAGGACCTGCATCTACAGAAGTCAATCAGTGCCAAGAGTAGAAAGAGATAATAAATAATAAGATAATTTTAGTAATAAACAAAAGAACAATGATGAAAAAGTATTTTTATTTGTTGGCACTTGTGTGTGCCACTAGTTTCTTCACAGCATGTAGTGACGACGACGATGACAACACTCCTAAGTATGAGACCATCACTTTCGAGGGTAGTAACTGGAATGCATTGATTGATAATGCTCAGTATGGTGGAAAGAAGCTCTATGGAGAGAGTGGTAGCGGCTTTACAGAGGATAATGGTGTGTATGAGTGGACTGATGCTACAACTTCTTTGCATTCAAAGATAAATGGTGCAGATTATGGTCATGGCATGTCTTGGGCTTATTGGAATGGCGGTGCTGCTGTTTCTAACTATCACAGTACCATTGCGGAAGGTACATCTAATACACAGCTTTCTATTCCTGCAGATCTTGCAGCTCACTCTGGCAGCAACTTCTTGATGATTTATGGTTCTCCTGTTCTTGACTTTAAGGATGGTAAGGCTCACACCATGAAAGGCCTTTGGATTACCAATGGTACTTACTTCCTCAATGTGATGGCTAATGGCGATGGCTTCTGTGCAAAGGCTAAAAGTTCTACCCAAATCTCTGTTGTGTTCGAAGGTTTCAAGGCTGATGGTACTACATCTACAGGTACAGTTAAGTACACAGTTCAGAATGGTACAAACTCTTTGAAGAGCTGGCAGTATGTTGATCTCTCTTCTCTTGGCGAGATTAGCAGCTTGAAGGTAAACTATGAGGCTTCAGAAGATATGAAGGGGAAGTATGGTTATAATGCGCCTGCTTATATAGCTGTAGATGACGTAGAAATCTATAAGTAAATCTGATACAGCGATAGTTTCTTATGAAAACGGCTGCATAGAAACAAAAAAGAGGGTGCGTCATATTTTTATGGCGCACCCTTTTGGGTTAGCTGCAACAGGTAGAATATTGAAAAAGATTAGTTTTCCCTATCTGCTGTATTATATGTTTTTTTTGTTTTTGCGTCAAAGAATTGCCATATTGCCATATTGATAGGTTATCTCTTTGATTACGAATGTGTTATGTGTATGGCAATTCTCTGTTCTTCGGTTTTATCTGCCATATATTGCCATAAAAACCAGCGAAATATAGGTGTTTTAGAGGGATTTTGGGGTGAAAACTAAGAAAGCATTGAGCAAAAATCCTTTTTTTCGGTTCAATGCTTGGCTTTTTCATTTGTTTTTTTGCAATTTAACTGACGACATAGAAGAAATTACGTCCCGACGTAGCATCTGATACGTCCCGACGTAATAATCGTTATGTCCCGACGTACAGCCAGATACGTCGCGACGCAGTTTTCTGAACGTCCTGGTTGCATCTGGTAAAGCTTTTGAAAACGGCTGCATAGAAACAAAAAAGGTGTGTCTTAAGGCAAAGACACACCTTTTCTTTTGTTTTTTATTGTTTCAGAACCGAGTTCTTCTTTATCTTTTTCGAATCTTTATTCCTCCATCAACTTGCGGTAGCGACCCTTCTTGATTTCTGTATCGCCCAGGCGGCGCGCCTTGTTGATTTCATATTCAGAATAGCTGCCCTCGAAGAAGAAGACCTCACCATTGCCCTCGAAGGCAAGAATGTGGGTACAGATTCGGTCGAGGAACCAGCGGTCGTGGCTGATTACCACCGCACAACCGGCAAATGCCTCTAAACCTTCCTCCAAGGCACGGAGGGTGTTCACGTCGATGTCGTTGGTAGGCTCATCGAGGAGCAAAACATTGCCTTCCTGCTTCAATGCCAATGCCAACTGCAGACGGTTACGCTCACCACCCGAGAGAACGCTGCAGAGCTTGCTCTGGTCGGTGCCCGAGAAGTTGAAGCGGCTGATGTAAGCACGTGCATTCACATCTCTGCCACCCAGACGCAAGGTTTCGTTGCCCTGAGAAATCACCTCGTAAACAGTCTTCTGAGGGTCGATGTCCTTGTGCTGCTGGTCAACATAAGCCAGCTTCACGGTCTCACCCACCTCGAATGTGCCGCCATCTGCCTGATCCAAGCCCATAATGAGGCGGAAGAGGGTAGTCTTGCCGGCTCCGTTAGGACCGATTACACCTACGATGCCGTTAGGAGGAAGAATGAAGTTGAGGTCGTTGAAGAGAACCTTTTCGCCGAACGCCTTCTTTACATGCTGCGCCTCGATAACCTTGTTACCCAGACGAGGACCGTTAGGGATGAAGATCTCCAGCTTCTCCTCGCGCTCCTTCTGCTCCTGGTTGAGCATCTGCTCGTAAGAGTTCAGACGAGCCTTACCCTTAGCCTGACGGGCCTTAGGTGCCATGCGAACCCATTCCAACTCGCGCTCCAATGTCTTGCGGCGCTTAGAGGCAGTCTTCTCCTCCTGAATCATTCGCTTGGTCTTCTGGTCGAGCCATGAAGAATAGTTGCCCTTCCATGGAATACCTTCGCCACGATCCAACTCCAGAATCCACTCGCTCACGTCGTCGAGGAAGTAGCGGTCGTGGGTTACGGCGATTACCGTACCCTCATACTGCTGCAGGTGCTGCTCCAGCCAGTCGATGCTCTCAGCATCCAGGTGGTTGGTAGGCTCATCAAGCAGGAGTACATCCGGCTTCTGCAGGAGCAGGCGGCAGAGGGCCACACGGCGGCGCTCACCACCCGAGAGATTGGTAACAGGCCAATCGCCAGGAGGACAGTGTAGGGCAGCCATCGCACGCTCCAGCTTGGAGTCGATGTTCCAGGCATCGGTTGCATCAATGATATCCTGCACCTCAGCCTGACGCTGCATCAGCTTGTCCATCTTATCAGGGTCTCCGTAATATTCTTCGAGACCGAACTTATTGTTGATGTCCTCGTATTCTGCGAGTGCATCATAGATTTTCTGCACACCCTCCATCACGTTTTCCTTCACGGTCTTGTTCTCGTCGAGCGGAGGATCCTGAGGCAAGTAGCCCACAGAGTAGCCTGGGCTCCAAACCACCTCACCCTGGGTAGGTTGCTCAAGTCCTGCGATGATTTTCATCAACGTAGATTTACCGGCACCGTTCAAACCGATGATACCGATTTTTGCTCCGTAGAAGAACGATAGGTAGATGTTCTTCAGAATCTGTTTCTGGTTTTGTGGGATAATCTTAGATACGCCCACCATTGAGAAGATGATCTTCTTGTCGTCAACTGTTGCCATGTATATAAATAAATGTGTATTTGTGAATAAATTGCCGAAATAGGCACTAACAGTTGCAAAGATACATTATTTTTTTGAAATTCTCGCCTTTCTTTCAAAGAAAAGTTGTATATTTGCATTGATAACATCAAATAGAGGCATTTTGTGATGCTTCTTTCATCTTTTAAAAAGAAAGGATATTTATGGATGCAACCTATATAGACCTGACTGTTCGCCTGTCTCTGGCTCTCATTTTGGGAGGAGCGATAGGTATCGAAAGAGAATACCGTGCCAAGGAGGCGGGGTTCCGCACTCACTTCCTGGTAGCCCTGGGTAGTGCACTTTTCTGTGTTGTTTCCCAGTATGGATTTGGCTTTGATCTGAAGGATTCCTCGCGCGTTGCTGCCCAAGTGGTTTCGGGTATCGGATTCCTGGGTGCCGGTACCATCATCTTCCAGAAGAATGTGGTCAGGGGCTTGACTACTGCTGCAGGCTTGTGGGTGACGGCAGCCATCGGTCTGGCGTGCGGTACGGGAATGTATGTGGCTGCAGCTATTACTACGATGATGGTGTTGATGGGACTGGAGGTGCTGAATTATCTGATACCGCAGTTGGGAACCTCTACCATCGAACTGAATTTCTCTGCTCCATCAAGGGACAGCGTGAAGGAATTCATCAGTAAAATCAAACAGAAAGGCATGGAAGTTCATTCTTACGAACTGAAAGAACGGAGATTTTCTAAGGAAGAATTTGTGGAGGCGAGCATTGAAATAAAAGCCAAACGGGGGTTCCATACGCTGGAGATTCTGGATTATATGAATGATTTCTCAGACGTCACGATTTCGACGATTAAATAGAAAGAAAAGATAAAAAGGAGTTAAGACCATCATCTTAACTCCTTTTATCTTTATATGCTTAGAAAATCCTAGCCAGATAGTCGTAATGTTCGCCTTCTGCCACGAGTTCGCCATGCAGACCGCAGGTTTCGGCGATGGATTTGAGCAATGGGAAATCTACGTAGAGCCAGTCGAAACAGTCTCCCTTAATGTCTTTGTAAATCATCTGATAATCCACTTCACCATAGTAGGCACCATTCAGATTGATGTCGAAACTTCCGTCTTCATTCTCGTAGATATATTTGAGGTCGGAGGAATCAATAAGAATCTGTCCGCCCTTGTTGAGCAAAGCCTTGAGACGGTTGAAGAGGGTAGGGAGATGTTCTATCTTTCCGGCGATACCCGTTCCGTTCATCAGGAGGAGGATGGTATCGAACCCTGTTTCCAGATGTTCATCGAAAAGATTGATGCATTCCGCATCCTTTACTCCTCTCAGTTCCATCGCTTCGCAGCTCAGAGGAGAAATATCAATGGCTTTTACCTCCAAGCCTTTCTCCTGCAAGGCGAGCGTATGGCAGCCGCTGCCGGCTCCGATATCCAGTACACGCCCTTTTGTGAGTTGCAAGGCCTTCTGCTCCAGCATCGGCATCTCTTCAACTTTTCTGAAGAGATGTTTCACCGGCATTTCGTCCTCTTCGAACATAGAGGAGATCACACGTAATCTTCCTGCTCTTCCCGATTTCTGATAATCAAGGATAGCGGCACCCATCGGGTCTTTGTCTTTTGATAATATCTTTGTATTCATTTATTTTGCAATTTTTGACTGCAAAATTAATGCTTTTTCATTGAATATGCAAGTTTTGAGGAGATATTCTGCTGCTTCTTAATATTTCTCCTACCTTTTGCTTTTCGCTTTCAAAACTGAATTGCTGATAGATGATAGTGGCATTCTGCAAATCTATGATATGAGGAGCCATCAGTCTGAGGGCTTTCATCTTGCTGTCACCAAAAGTGAATATATTCATCATGCTGACGGCTTGGGCACAAGAATAGTAACAGCCGAGGCTAGCCACTTCTATCAGGTCGAACTTGTTGTCATCAAAGCTTGCCTTCTTCACCTTATTATATAGTTTGGAGAAGGAAGCATCATCGAGACAATAGCCGTAATCCATTCTGCCATCTGGATCACATCTTCCATCGTAGAGGGGTGGAGTTGGGTGTGACTGCTGTACATTCGATGTCTGGCTGTTGGGTTCTATGATTCTTGTATCGTACTGCACAACCTTTCCGTTTCTGTCGAAGAAGACCGTGATATACTTGGAATCTCCAAACAGATTATTATATTTGGCATATTCCCATTTGTCCCCATACATGTCGAAACTGGTGAGCTTAGGCTCTCCCAAGATGGCAATCACTTCTTGTTTGGTCATTCCGCGCTCTACGTTTCTTTTTCCTTTAGCCGAAGCCGAGAGGCATACGGCAAACATCAATATGGTTGTGGCGATGAGCGCCATCCAATCATTCCTTTTCATAAGCTAAACTGTTTTTATAAGTTATTATATTGTTTTATGGTTGCAAAAGTACAGCTTTCTTTTGAAATAAAAAGAGAAGGATTCCCTAAAGTAGAAGGGAAAATCCCTATTTCCGATTTTGGTTATTTGTTTCACTTTTCGGGAATGGCTGTGATTATAAAAAGAGATTATTGTTTACTGCTAAAGCCTAATATGACTGAATAAACGCACCGAGACGACTGGGTAAGTAACGAAAGGCGTTTAATCAGATTCAATGAACTAATATATTAAGTATACGAAGCCTGTTTCTAGAAGATTCCGACTGCAGTCAGCAGCTCTGCTGAGCCTAGTCAGCAGGTCTGCTGACTGCAGTCGGAAGGTCTGCTGAGCCTAGTGGCAACCCTCTTTAGTTGTACGACTATACACCAACTTTTAGGTCGAACCATGAAGCGAATAAGTTTACGGTAAGACATCCGCAGCAAAAATTTGTGGCAGACCCAACAATGACTCGAAGTAATACAAAGAAGAAAAAATAAAATGAAAAAGTCCGTAGGAAAGCAAATTCCCACGGACTTTTTATATAATATTTGTAATGATAATCTTATGCCTTGAAGCTCTCCAAGTCTTCTGCCTTGAAGTTCTGGATGTATGCTGAATGACCGAGAACTTCCTCCTCTGCCATGCGAACATAAACATTGGCACTCTTCTGGAACATCTCTGGTGCCTTGGTAGCATCGTCGAGGATGAGAAGAGACATTACGATGTCGCCAGTCATGTTGTAGAGACGGCGAGCCAGGAAGTCGTGAACTGCCTGATCGTTTGCTTCCTTCACCTTGTTGATGGCTGCCTCGTAAAGTTCTACGAGTTTAGCTACACGCTCCTTCAATGACTTCAAGTCATCTGATACCTCATTCTCCAACATCTCCTTGATGATGCTGAGATAAGTGCCGTTGGTGATGTAGCGGATAGCTGCTACTACCTGAAGCTGGGTGGTTCCCTCGTAGATAGAGAAGATGCGGGCATCACGGAACAGGCGCTGGCACTTGTACTCCATGATGAAACCAGAACCACCGTGAATGCTGATGGCATCGTATGCATTCTGGTTGGCATACTCTGAGTTCATACCCTTAGCCAATGGAGTAAATGCATCAGCCAAGCGGGTGTATTTCTTCATTTCCTGACGCTCCTCTGGAGTGAGCTTAGTGTCGCGGGCGATGTCTTCCAAAGCCTTGTAGATATCTACGTAGCGAGCGCAGCAGTAGAGGAGTGAACGGCCTGCATCCAACTTAGCCTTCATTCTTGAAAGCATGTCGTATATAGCTGGGAAGTTGATGATCTTCTCTCCAAACTGAGCACGCTCCTTGGCATAAGCCAGGCCCTCGTTGTAAGCCTCCTGCTCAACACCTACACTCTGAGCTGCGATACCCAGACGGGCACCGTTCATCAAAGCCATTACGTACTTAATCAATCCGAGACGGGTGTTACCGCAAAGCTCAGCCTTGGCATTCTTGTAAACCAACTCGCAGGTAGGAGAACCGTGAATACCCAACTTGTGCTCGATGTGACGAACGGTTACGCCGCCATCACGCTTGTCGTAGATGAACATAGAAAGACCACGACCATCCTTGGTGCCTTCTTCAGAACGAGCCAGAACCAGGTGGATGTCTGAGTCACCATTGGTGATGAAACGCTTCACACCGTTCAGACGCCATGTGCCGTCCTCATCCTGTGTAGCCTTCAGCATTACGCGCTGCAAGTCAGAACCTGCATCAGGCTCAGTCAAGTCCATACTCATGGTCTCGCCAGCGCAGATGCGAGGGATGTACTTCTGGCGCTGCTCCTCAGAACCGAACTCATAGAGTGTATCGATACAGCTCTGGAGAGACCAGATGTTCTGGAAACCGGCATCGGCAGCAGCAATGATTTCAGAAGCCATAGAGAAGATGGCGTTAGGCAGGTTCAAGCCGCCGTAACGGCGAGGCATAGACAAGCCCCAGAGGCCAGCCTTGCGGGTAGCATCGAGGTTCTCGAATGTCTTGCTGGCATAGATCATGCGGCCATTCTCCAAGTGTGGACCTTCGAGGTCAACATCCTCAGAGTTTGGTTCGATGATGTTAGCAGCTACATCGCCGGTAATATCCAGCAATCGCTTGTAGTTCTCGATGGCATCCTCATAGTTGACAGGAGCATCTTCAAACTGGTCTTTTTCTACATAATTTCTTTCCTTCAAGTCCACAACACGCTTCATAAGCGGATGATTCAAGTGGAACTCTATCTCAGGATGGTCTGTATAATAATTAGCCATTTTGCTTTTCTTATTTAAATAATGTGTAATGCAGATTACTTAGAATTCTGCTTGTAGTACTTGATGAGCTTAGGAACCACATCCTCAACATTGCCGTTGATAACGTAATCGGCAATCTTGTTGATTGGAGCATCAGGATCGTTGTTTACAGAGATGATGATGCCTGAATCCTGCATACCTGCGATGTGCTGAATCTGACCAGAGATTCCGCAAGCGATATATACCTTAGGATGAACGGTAACACCAGTCTGACCAATCTGACGGTCGTGATCTACCCAACCTGCATCTACTGCAGCACGGGAAGCACCTACCTCACCATGGAGGAGATGAGCCAATTCGAAGAGCTGGTCGAAGCCTTCCTTGCTTCCTACGCCATAACCGCCGGCTACGACGATGGCAGAACCCTTCAGGTTGTGCTTGGCAGCCTCTACGTGGTGGTCGAGTACCTTTACTACGAAGTCCTCAGCAGGAACATACTTGCTTACCTCAGGGTAAACTACTTCCTTCTTGCACTCACCCTCGTAGATGCTCTTCTGCATCACGCCAGAGCGGACTGTAGCCATCTGTGGACGGTGGTCTGGGTTTACGATAGTAGCCACGATGTTACCACCGAAGGCAGGACGAATCTGATAGAGCAGACCCTCATAGTGCTTGCCGCTCTTCTTATCGTCGTAATCACCGATTTCAAGTTCTGTACAGTCGGCGGTAAGACCGCTGGTCAATGAAGAAGAAACACGAGGACCGAGGTCGCGACCGATAACGGTAGCACCCATCAATGCTATCTGAGGCTTCTCCTCCTTGAAGAGGTTGACGAGAATGTCTGTATGAGGAGCTGAAGTATATGGGAACAATCCCTCAGCATCGAAAACAAATAATTTATCTACACCATAAGGGAGAATCTGATCCTCTACCTGACCCTTGATGCCGGTACCAGCCACGATGGCATGGAGCTCCACGCCCTGCTGGTTAGCGAGCTTACGACCCTTGGTGAGCAATTCCTGAGATACCTCGGCAACGGTTGTGCCTTCTACCTCGCAATATACAAATACGTTGTTCATTGTTTTTTCAAAATTATCCGATAATACTTTCGTTCAACAATTCCTTCATCAGTCCGTCGATGTCTTCATCGCTGCTGGTCAAGGTCTTGCTTTCCTTAGCCTGGAACACGATGTTCTTCACGGCCTTCACCTTGGTAGGTGAACCGCTCAAACCGCACTGTGCAGGGTCGCCGTCAACATCGGCAACACTCCACTGGTTCAGAGTGAGGTAAGGGCGCTCTTCATAGAGGTTGGCCCAAGGCTCATCACCCTTGCGCTCCATAGGGCAGGTAGCGTATTTATATTTCATTACGAGCTTCACGTTGCATGGGCGACATGGAGCAGCACTTCCGTTTACGGTGATAACCAATGGCAATGGAGCCTCAACAGTCTCCACACCACCATCAATGAGGCGGCGTATAGTAGCCTTGCCATCCTCTACCTTGAGGATTTCCTCTGCGTAGGTTACCTGGTTCAATCCCAACTTCTGAGCCACCTGCGGTCCTACCTGAGCTGTATCACCATCGATAGCCTGGCGACCACCGATTACGATGTCAACGTCACCAATCTTCTGGATACCAGTAGCAAGGGCATAGGAAGTAGCCAATGTGTCAGCACCGGCAAAGAGACGGTCGGTAAGCAACCAACCCGTATCAGCACCACGATAAAGACCCTGGCGGATGATTTCGCCAGCACGTGGAGGACCCATAGTCAAAATACCAACTGTAGAACCTGGATTCTGCTCTTTCAATCGGAGAGCCTGCTCCAATGCGTTCAAATCTTCAGGATTGAAGATTGCAGGAAGGGCAGCGCGATTTACTGTGCCTTCGGCGGTCATCGCATCCTTACCCACATTTCTTGTGTCAGGTACTTGCTTGGCAAGTACTACGATTTTTAAACTCATATTTTTAAAAATGGTTATTGTTATAATTTCCTAAGTTTGTTAGTGCTCAGTACTCAAGTTGTACGTCGTCTAGTGCGATTGTCAGACTTGCTATCGTCTAATAAGTTACTGTCCAATGTTCAATTTGGGACAAAACACAGGGGCAAAAGTAACACTTTTTTATGGCTTACGCAAATATTTTATTAAAAAAATGCCCATTTAGTCTTGCTTTGTGCGCAAAACGCAAGAAATGTGCATGTTTTTTAGAACGTCCGTACTTAACTTTTCCGGCTTATTCAAAGCTCTTGAGTCGAGCGATATATTTGCCCAAAATGTCGAATTCTATATTTACTGCCGTTCCCACTTCGATGTCGCAGAAGTTGGTATTCTCTCTGGTATAAGGAATGATAGCAACGGTAAATGTGTTGTCTGTAGGATCACAGACGGTGAGCGAAACGCCGTTAACGGTAACGCTGCCCTTGTCCACCGTGAAATAGCCTTTTCTTGCCATTTCCTTATTGAGCTCATATTCGAAAGTAAAATAAGTAGAGCCATCAGCGTCTTTCATAGCGATACATTTGGCAGTCTCGTCCACATGTCCCTGTACGATATGACCATCCAGACGGCCGTTCATCACCATAGAACGCTCTACGTTCACCTTGTCGCCTACCTTGAGCAGTCCCAGGTTGCTGCGGTCCAGGGTTTCCTTCATGGCGGTAACGATATACGTGCCATCTTTTATTTCCACTACGGTGAGGCACACACCATTATGAGCCACGCTCTGATCGATGCCGAGTTCATCAACGAAAGAGCACTTCAACGTAAAGTCGATGTTCTCCTTATCATGTCTGATAGCTACGACGGTAGCCATTTCTTCTACGATTCCACTAAACATAATTTCAGTATTAATTTAACATATACTGCAAAGGTACGAGAAAAAATGAAATCTCCCAACTTTTCTATCTGAAATGTTGGGAGATTTATATTATATTAATGCTTTTATCCGGCAGATTATATCACCTTGACTCTCTGTTTACCTTCTCTTCCATCTATCACAATCTTCTCGAAAATAATGGCAGGATCGTTTGGTGTGAGAGTAAGGGTATGGATGCCATCGCCTGTAACGGGCAGTTCTATTTCTATCACCTTGTCGATGATGCGGGAGGCTACCGTAGGATAGTAGATGTTGTAGATATTCTCCGGCTTCTCGTTCAGATTATGATTTAAGTTGACGACGACCGGCTCGGCTCCATCTACGCTTACGCCATAAGTCATGCCGCCCTTGTTCTGATAATCAAGGGTAGATTTGGTGATAATATGTATGCGTACCTTCTTGCTGTCAGTAGCAGATGATGCGCCTTGGCGTGCCAGAGCGTTCATCTTGAACCTGTAGGTGAGGCTGGCTCCTTTTACGCTTTTGGTGTATGGCATCAGGGTGACACCGGCTACACTTTTGCCCATGAATGGAATCTCTGTCCATTTTGCCTCGGCAGCATCCGTCTTGCTGCTATAGTAAGGAGCTTCGATTTCTACCACGCCGTTGTTTTCGCTGATAATCACTCCATCCTTGGAGGTTACCCGGAAGAGTTCCGGACAGGTATCTTTCTCGAAATCATCATTCCAACTCTTGTAGCCGATATGCTTCTGGGTCATCATGCCGTTCCACTTGCCGCCAGCCATCTTATGATTGTAATAGTCGCAGATCAGGGAATCGCGCTTGAAGAGGCGCTCGCATTCATCAGCCCATACATTCGCCTTCGGATTGCCCTGCTTGTAGAGGGCGTGGTTCTGTGTCTGGGCAAAGTACATCTGGTGCAGATTGCTCATCATCTCGATAGGGAAGAGGATGATCTGGCGATAGGCATCGTGATAGGATGCCGGCAGACAGTTGTACTGGCGCAGCGCATCGGCTTCGAGCTGGAGATACTGATTTACCACCTCCTGCCATTCTCCGTTTTCCAGACTGTAGGTGTTCTTGTCGAGCATCTCAGGGGTGCAGCGGCCGTTGTACTTGCAGGTGAGGTTCAGAATGCGGGCAGCTTCATCAGCTTGCGATTCACCAAACTGCTGTGCGCACCAGTCGCGGGTATGACGGGTGATGTTGTTTACATCGTATTTATGTGGATTCCAAGCCATGTCCATAAACTGGCTGATAGGATATTCCATCGGCTTGAGGTCGCCAACATTGAGAATCCAGAGACGGTCAATGCCATTCTCGTAAGCAAGCGTCAACTGCTCCCAAGGATTCTGCACAGGAGTTACATTGAGCATCTTTGAGTTTCTTGGAGCACCTACGTAATCTACGTGATAGTATAAGCCCCAACCGCCTTTGTGTTTGCGTTCCTTGGCATTCGGCACACGGCGCACGTTACCCCAGTTGTCATCGCAGAGCAGGAGGGTTACGTCATCAGGCACCTTCATGCCCTTGTCGTAGTAATCCAATACCTCTTTATATAGTGCCCAAACCTGTGGGGTTTCGCTAGCCTTTCTGCCGGTTACGTCAGCGATAATCTTACGCTGGTCGTTGATGATGTTGGTCATCAGCTTCGTATCTGCCTCTTCGCTCATCGCTTCATCGCCGTCGCCGCGCATTCCGATGGTTACAATCTGTTCAGTTCCCTTCATTCGCTCAATGCCTTCACGGAAGAACTTCTGCAGGTTTGCCTTGTTCTTCTGATAGTTCCATGGTCCCCATCCCTTTCGGTTGCGGGCGTATTCCTGGTGGTTGCGGGCCATCGGCTCATGATGGGAAGTACTCATCACTACGCCCATCTCATCTGCCGTCTTCTCGTTTTCAGGGTCATCGGCATAGAAAGCCCAGCCCCACATGGCAGGCCACATCATGTTACCTCTTAGTCGCAATACCAGTTCGAAAACGCGCTGATAGAAACGGTGGTCGCCATATTCGGTGCCGTAGGTGTTCTTTACCCATGACGTTAGGCAAGGCGCCTCATCGTTGAGGAAGATGCCGCGATAACGTACGGCTGGTTCGCCATCTGTATAGATTCCTTTGTTTACGAAAATGGAATCGTGGTGCTCTACAGGTACGTCTGCCCAGTCATACCAAGGCGATACGCCCATCTGCTGCGAGAGTTCGTAGATGCCGTAGATGGTGCCTCGTCGGTCGCTGCCAGCAATGACGAGTTGACCATCTATGAGCGTGATAATAAACTTTTCACGTTTGCCCTTCAGTAGATTTCCGTTGATGCGCTTCTGTTTCACCAGTTGGTCGATGGCTGCAGAATGGCCGATGGTGCCTACGAGGATAGCTGGTCGGACTGTGTCGCTTTTTTTCAGAAAACCGGCATTCGAGGTGAGGGTGGCTGTGGCTCCACTCACACTTTTTATATCTTTCAGCAGGGCATGAGCAGCATAGCTCACTCCTTTGCAGTCGTTGGTATCCATGTAGATTTCTACCCGGTTATTGGCATTCAGCAGCAAGTCTCCTTGCTTGAAATTCACAAATCTGTCGGCTGCGCTCATGCTGATTGTTGAGAGCAGGGCAGCGCCAGCCAGGAATGTTTGCTTGATGTTGTTTAGTTTCATGTTTATTTATCTTGTTGTTATTTTATCCGATTGTCAGCAATGTGTTTTTGCCGGTTGCAAAGGTAGCCAAAACTATCCGGATATACTTTATTTTATGTAATCTTTAGTTTTTAATATGTTTCATTTTTACTTTTCTGTCCGTTTCTCTTTGTGTTTTCAAAGAAAAATAGTAATTTTGCATAGTAAAAACAGAAAAAAGAATATATATAATGATAGACAGACCGACGATAGCAAAAATTATGGATGCTACCAAGATAGAAGAGGTGGTATCTGAATTTGTTACGCTCAAGAAGCGTGGCATCAATTATGTCGGCTTGTGTCCTTTTCATAACGATTCCAATCCATCTTTCTCTGTATCTCCAACAAGAGGTATCTGTCATTGCTTTACCTGCGGAAAGGGAGGCAATGCAATCAACTTTCTGATGGAACTGGAACAGATGACCTATCCCGATGCTCTTCGCTGGCTCGCCAAGAAATATAAAATAGAAATTCAGGAGCGTGAACTGACCAACGAAGAAAAACAGCGCGAGAGCGAAAGAGAATCCATGTTTATCGTCAACGATTGGGCGGCGAAATATTTCCAGGATATTCTCTTGCATGATGTGGATGGTATCGCTATCGGTATGGCTTATTTCCGAGGAAGAGGTTTCAGGGATGATATCATCAGAAAATTCCAGTTGGGTTTTGCGCTCCCTAAGCGTACTGCTCTTGCTGAGGCGGCTAAGGCGGCTGGTTATAATCCGAAATATCTGGTTGATACGGGACTCTGCTTCAAGGTGGATAAGGACGAAGCCGGCAATAAGTCGGGTGAGGATAAAGTTCTTGACCGTTTCTCGGGCAGAGCCATCTTCCCCTGGTTCAGCGTGAGCGGCAAGGTAGTGGCTTTTGGCGGACGAGTGCTCGACAGCAGAACCAAGGGCATCAGCCAGAAATATGTCAACTCGCCTGATAGCGTTATCTATCATAAGGAGCGCGAACTCTATGGACTCTATCAGGCCAAGAAGGCGATAGCCAAGGAGGATTGTGTCTTTATGGTGGAAGGATATACCGATGTTATCTCGATGCATCAGTGTGGCATCGAAAATGTTGTGGCCAACTCGGGTACGGCGCTGAGCGTGCATCAGATTAGATTGCTGCACCGCTTTACCAGTAACATCGTTCTTCTCTATGATGGCGATAATGCGGGTATTCATGCTGCGCTGAGAGGTACCGATATGCTGCTCGAAGAAGAGATGAACGTAAAGGTTCTCTTCCTCCCTGACGGCAATGACCCAGATAGTTTCGCCCGCAGTCATTCGGCAGAGGATTTCAGAAGATATATTCAGGAGAATCAGACCGACTTCATACAGTTTAAGACCGATATTCTGCTACGCGGCGTGACAGACCCTGTAAAGCGAAGCCAGGCTATCAATTCGATTGTAGAGAGCATCTCGAAAATCAAGAATCAGATAACGCGCGCTTCTTATATCACTGACTGTTCTCACCGTTTGGGCGTGAACGAGGCAATTATCGTGAATGCCTTGAACAATTTTGTGCGCAACGGTATGAGTGAGCAGGTAAAGGCAGAGCGACGTGCAGCGGGATTGAAAGATTCGCCTGTAGCGGCAGCGCAGCAGGTGCAATCAGCTATGAGAGCGGTTACCCCACTGGATAAACTTCTGGAAGTAGAAGGACTTCTGGTACAGTTGATTATTCATCATGGCGACCAGCTCATCACAGTACAGGATGTAGACGGAAATGATGTGGAGGTAGCTGTGGCCCAGTATATCAGTCTTGATTTGGGTGGAGATGGCTTTAAGTTTCATAATGATTTATATAATCAGATTATGCAGGAGGCTGTGGAACATCTCGAAAAAGAAGATGATTTTGTCGCCGAAACTTATTTTGCCAATCATCCGAATCCGGAAATCAGCAGGTTGGCAGGTTTGCCTACAGGTGACCAGGAGGTATCTACGGCTAGTCTGCAGATGAAGATGAGCGCCGATAAGCTCCGTCAGTTTGTCTTTAAAGACATCTTGAGTTTCCGCACTCATTATATTGCTCAGCGTATTATTGAGGTACAGCAGGAGTTTGCCAGGAATCCGACCAATCGTGAACTGCTGCAGGAGTTTATGAAACTCAAGCAGATGAACACGCTTCTGGCGAGTCAGGCAAACAATATCTTCAATTAACCGGAACTCCTGTTCTGTGGGGAGGAACTCTGTAATGAAGTATTAGAGATTTAAAAGGAGAAATGCTATATGATTTATTTTCACTGGATATATCTGTTGCTTTATGTCGTGATAACCGTTCCGGCTATCATCACCGTCTTGATGGACAATCGTCAGCCCGCCAAGACGATGGCATGGATATTGGTCTTCTTCTTCATCCCCTTTGTGGGTATTATCTTCTATTTTTTCTTCGGACAGAATACCCGCAAGGAACGGCTTATCAGCGACCGCAGTATGGACCAGCTCACCAAGCGCTCCATGCTCGAGTTCGTTGAGCAGGAGAATCTTCACCTGCCAGACAGTAATAAACCGCTGATGAATCTCTTTGCCAACCAGAGTTGGGCGCTGCCTTTTAAAGATAATCAGGTGGATATTTATACTGATGGCTATGATTTCTTCCTCACCTTATTATATAATATAGGACAGGCAAAGCATCATATTCATCTCGATACCTATATCTTCGAAGCCGATGCCTTGGGATATCTGATAGCTGATGCCTTGATTGATAAGGCGGAGCAGGGAGTGGAGGTGCGACTGATTTATGATGATGTAGGCTGCTGGAAGGTGCAGGATGAATTCTTTGAACGTATGCGTGATGCAGGTATTGATGTACATTCGTTCATGCCAGTCCGCTTTCCGGCTTTTACGAGTAAGGTAAACTATCGTAACCACCGCAAACTCTGTGTCATAGATGGTAAAGTGGGCTTTATCGGCGGCATGAATATAGCTCTGCGCTATGTGAAGGGTGATAAGAAACAGGCCTGGCGCGATACGCATCTCCGTATTGAGGGCGGTGGAGTTTACGCCATTCAGAGAGCCTTTCTGGTAGACTGGTATTTCGTAGACCGTACGTTGGTTACCAATCGCCAGTATTATCCACCGGTCAGTGTGCATATCCACAACAATTGTCTCGTACAGATAGTTACGAGCAGTCCTATCAGTCCTTGGCCTGATATCATGCAGGGCTATGTCCGTATCCTGCTTCAGGCCCGGAAGTATGTGTATATGGAAACGCCTTATTTCCTGCCAACCGAACCTGTATTGTTTGCCATGAGAACAGCAGCTCTGGCGGGTGTGGATATCCGTCTGATGTTGCCTCGTCATGCTGATGCCAAACTGGTAGAGTGGGCATCACGTTCGTATGTGATGGAAGCGATAGAGGCTGGCGTAAAGGTTTATCTCTATACGGCAGGCTTTAATCATAGTAAATTGCTGGTGAGCGATGATGATCTCTGTACGATAGGCAGTACGAATATTGACTTCCGAAGTTTTGAGAATAATTTCGAAGCGAATGCGTTCTTCTTTGATGAGGGGATGGCACAGCGCGTGAAGGCTGTCTATCTGCGGGATGAGGCGAAGAGCATCCTGGTAGATGATGTATCTTATTTCGTAAAACGTCCGTTCCTGCAGCGCCTTTTCGAGAGTACGGTAAGATTGCTCTCGCCGCTGCTGTAACGAATAAATCCCCGTTTGCATCTTGTCTGGTGCAAACGGGGATTTTTTCTATCTGAATATTGAGAAGTTTACGCTTCCGTAACTTCTGTGTTCCAGGAATCGTGGATGCTCGGAGAAATCATAGTCTTTGCCATGCTCAAAGACGAAGATGCCTCCTTCGTTGAGATAGTCGCCATTCAGAACGAGGTCTGGAATCTGCGGCAACTCCTTCAGAGCGTATGGAGGATCGGCAAAGATAAAGTCAAACTTCTGCTTGCAGGTCTTCAGAAAACGGAATACATCACCACGAATCAGAATATCCTTGTCTTCGCCTAACTTCTGAAAACATTGGCGTATGAAGTTGGCATGATCGCGGTCGGCCTCTACGCTGACTACCCGGCTGCAGCCTCGTGATACCAGTTCGAGCGAAATGCTGCCCGTACCGGCAAAAAGGTCGAGGGCAGAGGTATCTTCGAAATCAATATATCCCTGCAGAACATTAAAGATGTTCTCCTTTGCAAAATCTGTTGTCGGACGCGCCTTAAACGAACGTGGAATGTCGAAATGGCGTCCCTTATATTGTCCTGTTATGATTCTCATATTTACTTTGAACTTTGAATGTTGAACATTGAACTTTATGATAAGCTATTCTGTTGAATTCTTAACAATCAACTTTTAACAATCAACTCTTGTCTTACTTACTTAGGTACAGTGCCATCAAATCGAATGGCAGACCTTTAATCTCTGTGATGGGCGCACGGTTGAATTCGGCGGCAGGGTTCAGAATGAAGGTCTTCTTGATGTAGAGTTTCGTGTTGTAGAGGAACCAGTCCTTGTCCGGAACATTGCCTGATACATGCAACTCATCCTGCATCTGGTTGAATCCTAACTGCTTCCATACATAGAGAATGAAATAGAGGTCATCCTTGGCATGCTCGGCATTGAACGAGTTGAAGAATTTGAAACGGTTCTTCTCGAAACCGAAAACGTCCAGCTTCTTGTCGTGGAAATAAACATAGAGCTTGCGGTGAATGCCGGTGAAACTGCGATGATGCAGATAGTGCCACATCGGTTGCATGATAGGTGTGAAGCGAACATCCTTAAAGTTGTCTTCTACCACCATCTTCAAATCCTTGTTGATAGGGAATACCGCTACCGCATTCAGTTCCGGCTGCACTCTGTAGAGAATGGCATCGCTGTTATGGCTGTTGAAGGCATGCTGATAGAGCACATCGATATCCTCTTCATGAAATTCTTCGATAGGAACCAGCAGGATAGGCGAATCGAGATATACGCGTACCTTCTGGTATCCCCGCTGCAGGAGAGTACTCTCCTTGAAAGCCTGACGCAAGTTGGCTGCCATCGAAACACCACTCTTTACAGTATAAGGTTCATAGATGAGCTGATGCTCAGCTTCACGGTCAACTACCGAAAAACTGAGGGTGTTTCTGCTCACGCGGATGGTGAGTCGTGCTTGCTGAATGTTGTTACCTTTTATTTGCATATCTGTTACCAATTACCTGCGTTGTTATTATCTGTCGTTAAATCGCCTATCTTGAGTCCGGGATAGTTGCCGGCATAGTTGGCCTCCTCTATCTTCTGCTGGATGGAACCTTCATCAAGTCCGTCGAGGAAGGTTTCATAACCGGCCCCACATTCCATCACCGGAATCTGCTTACCGCTTTTTCCTACGATAACCGTGGCAGCAAGTGTAAACTTCTTACCGTCGGCATAGGGAATGTATTGAGCATCTTCCTGTAAGTACTTGCCTTTTACCAGTGTCGGAAAATCTCCTGTATATACGCCGTGTTTCGCCTTGTATTTCTCTTCAGCCTGACGTATCTGCATCAGTTTCTCCTTCACCTCTGCTTCTCTGCTAGCCATGGCCTTCTGGAAGCGGATGGGCTGGCTCACACTCAGAATACAGAGTAGCATCATGATGATGACGCATGCTCCCAAAATATAATTATTCTTTATTCTTTTTCTCATTTCAAAAAGTATTATTACTTTTGCATAGCAAATAGGTGCAGTAAATTTTCTGCAAAGATACTAAAAGTTTTCGAAATATGAACATTGAAGAGTTAAAATATCAGATATTACAGCAATTTGGCTTTCCGCCAACCTCAGAACAGGCTCAGGCGCTCGATGTTTTCGTGCAGTTTATGACGGATAGTAATCCTCATGCTGTGATGATTCTCCGGGGTAGTGCGGGTACCGGTAAGACGTCGCTCTCGGGTGCTATCGTCCGTACGCTCCGTGCTGTTCGCCAGAAGGTGATGCTCCTTGCTCCTACGGGTAGGGCGGCTAAGGTTTTCTCTCTGAACAGCGGGATGCCTGCCTATACCATTCATCGCCGCATCTATCGCGAAAAGGCGTTTGCCGGAGTGGATGGACAGTTCAATCTCAATGATAATCTCTATACTGATACGCTTTTTATGGTGGATGAGGCTTCGATGATTGCCAATCTGGGATTGGGCGGAACCACCTTTGGCAGCGGTTGTCTGCTAGATGATCTGATTCATTTTGTGTATCAGGGACGTAACGACCGCCTCTTGCTGATTGGCGATAAGGCACAGTTGCCTCCTGTTGGTGAGGAAGAATCACCAGCCCTTTCTGCTGCGATGCTCCAGGGATATGGACTGTCGGTTTATGAGTGCGATTTGAACGAGGTAGTCCGCCAGAGTCAGCAGTCGGGTATTCTCTTTAATGCTACCCGCATCCGTCAGATGATTACCCACGATGACATTACCCAACTGCCTAAAATCCGTTTCTCCGGTTTCTCGGATATCAGGGAGATGCCGGGTGCAGAACTCATCGAGGCTCTTGGCGACAGTTATCATCATGTAGGACTGGACGATACCATTGTTGTGACTCGTAGCAACAAGCGCGCCAACATCTTCAACCAGGGCATCCGCAACATGGTGCTTGATAGGGAAGAGGAACTGGAGAGTGGCGACATGCTGATGATTGTGAAGAACAATTATTATTGGATGGAGGAAGAAAGAAAGAAGATAAAGGAAAGGCAATTAAGTGAAGAACGAAAAGTGAAGAGTGAAAAATTTAATACTTTAGCTAATCATACAGTTCAAAGTAACGAAGTTTCAAGTCATGAGATTCCTGCTTTTCTGGCTAATGGAGATAGGGCGAAGGTGATGAAGGTGAGTCGTCGCATCGAACTCTATGGTTTTCATTTTGCCACCCTTCTGTTGAAATTTCCCGATTATGATAATTATGAACTGGAGGCTACGGTATTGCTGGATACCTTGACGAGTGAGGCTTCTGCTTTGACCCATGATCAGCAAGAGCAGCTTTTCCGTAAGATAGAGGAAGATTATCAGGATATACCACTGAAGGCAGACCGTATGAAGGCAATCCGGCAAGACCCATATTTCAATGCTCTGCAAGTGAAGTTTGCCTATGCTGTTACCTGTCATAAAGCGCAGGGTGGACAGTGGTCGCATGTCTATGTAGACCAGGGCTATATGACGGATGAAATGCTTACTCCCGATTATATCCACTGGCTCTATACTGCATTTACACGAGCCACAGAGATGCTCTATCTCGTGAACTGGCCAAAGACGCAGGTAGAAGGAGAGTAATATTACTCTTCTTCTTTTGTTCAGGATTTATATGAAAAGAAAAAGTCCGGCTCTCTCTCGAAAGTCGGACTCTTAAATTTTTGAGTTATTTTTTGGGAAAAGTGGGTAGTGATGGATTCGAACCACCGAAGGCATAGCCAGCAGATTTACAGTCTGCCCCATTTGGCCACTCTGGTAACTACCCAAAAGCTTTATATCTCAAAAGCGAGTGCAAAGGTAATGCTTTTATTTGATATTACCAAATTTTTTCGGCACTTTTTTCTCTTTTCCTTCAAAAAATGTTCATTTTCCCCTATAAAATAGGTTTTCCCCTCTCTTCCCCCTTTTACTTTTTTACCTTTTTACCCTTTTACCTTTACCACATGTCTTCTGCGGTGTTTTCTTGACAGCCTTCTGTGCTTGTAATGCTCATATTTCTTGATGGCAACGAATACCGTGAGGGCAAGGACTACGGCCAGCAGGAAGATAACGATGCCGCCGCCCAGATTGTCTCCCTTCACCTTCGACCACATATCCAATACCTCGGGAGTATGATCGCCGGCATCATGAATCATGGCGCATCGGGCTACTATGCTGCTGTCTGGATACATGATAGGGTTGAGATGGGCATTCCTGCCTTCCTCGCCAAAGAAGTAGGCCAGATTTACAGGTTGGGGATAAGCCTCAGTATCGCTCATAGCTTCTAATACTTTCTTGCCTGCCACGCTGCTCACATATCCTGTAGTCTCCATATTAGCGAGTGCCACGTCTTCCTGACAGAGATAGTTGATGAAATAGGCGGCAGCCTTCGGATTGCGGGAATATTTAGGGATTACCCAACCGTCGAACCATACATTGCTTCCTTCTTTCGGTACCTCATATCCCAGTTCTACACCCACTTTCCCGGCTTCTTCAATAGCCCAGACGGCATCACCGCTCCAGGTCATGTTGAGATAGGCTTTGCCTTTGGTCATGGTCTCCTTGCCGAAGTCGGCTTCCCATCCTTCAATGTTTGGCTTCAGAGCTTTCAGCTCTTTCTCTACTGTGGCTACGGCAGCGGGTGAATAGTCGTTCATCAGCTGTGGTATGGTCACCTTGCCTGCTTCCAGGTCTTTGCGGTGTGCCCAGATGAGGGCGGTGCCATAGGAGTCGCGGTAGGAATCCTTCATCAGGAGTTTGCCCTGATATTTTCTGTTCCATAAAGTTCCCCAGGTTTGTGCATCATTTATAGGTACGTGCACCTTATTATATAGGATGCCACAGGTTCCCCACATGTAAGGCACGGCATAATGGTGGGCGATGCGGCCATTGTTGGAGGTGGCATCTATCTGCTCAACAATGTATGGTGATACGTTGCTGATATAGTTGGGCGTCTTGCCGAAGGCGGTGTCGATAGGCAGGAGAAGGTCTTTGCGGAGCATGCGCTCGATGATATATTCTGACGGGCATACCACGTCGTAGTCTTCATGACCTCGCTCTATCTTGGTAAGCATCACCTCATTGATGTCGAAGGTCTGGTAGATAACTCGGATCTTCTTGCCGGTCTGCTGTTCATACCATTTCGGGAAGTTGGCAAGAACGTCTTCATCTATATAATCAGCCCAGTTGTAAACCTTCAGAATCTCCTCGCGGTTCTCTTTGTTGTAACAGGAAGAGAGCGGCAGAATCATCAGCAGGCAAAGAAAGAGAAAGACGATTGTCTTAACTCCTTTTACTCCACTGACTCCTAATAATATCTTGTTCTTCATTCTCATTTCTTCTTATTTTTCTCAGAACGTTTGTTGATGATAATCAGCATCACCAGTACCAGTACGAAGATGATGGTACTCAGCGGACGAAGTTCTGGAGTTAGTCCTCCCTTTCTTGCATCGGCATAGATGAATGTGGAGAGGGTTTCCAGACCTTCGTTACCTATCGTGAAGATGGTGACGGCGAAGTCATCGATACTCATCGTGATGGCAAGCATGAAACCGGAAATCATACCCGGCAATATCTCTGGGATGATGACCTTGCGAAGTGCCTGCATCGGAGAGGCGCCCAGATCGAGTGCCGCCTCATAGAGGTTCGGATTCATCTGCTTCAGTCTTGGCATCACACTCAGGATAACGTATGGCAGACAGAAGGTGATATGCGAGAGTACTACGGTAGTATACCCCTGCGGAATGCCCAGCGTGATGAAGAGCAGGAAGAGCGAGATACCGATGATGATGTCGCCGTTTAGTATCGGAATATTGTTGACAAACTGTATGGCATTACGTGCATAGCGGTTGCGCAGGTTGTAGATGCTGATGGCTGTCAGGGTTCCGAAGAGCGTGGATACGGTTGCGGTAATCAGGGCGATGGTTACGGTATTGACCAGTGCCGCTGTGAGCGAATGGTGTGTACCTTCGGCAAAGAGATTCTTGTAGAGCTGTAGCGAGAAACCCGTCCAGTTGCCCATCACCTTCGCTTCTGTAAACGAGAAGATAATGATGATGAAGATAGGGGAGTAGAGTAGCAGCAGGAGCAACCAGAGATAGCCCTGACAGAATACTTTCTTCATCATATCCTTACTGAATAATGACTGCATCATCTGATACCTCCTTCCTGTTTACTGCCATCACCTGCGATGAGGGTGGAGGCGCCGATGAGGAAAAGCATGATGAGCGAGAGGGCTGCACCGTAGTTCCACATCGAATTGTTGATGTTCTCCTGGATGGTGGTACCGAAGAGCTTGATGTTGTTCATCGTCAGCAGTTCGGAGATAGCGAAGGTAGAGATGGTTGGCATGAATACCATCAGGATGCCACTTGCTACGCCCGGCATGGAGAGGGGCAGGATGACCTTGAAGAACTGCTGCCAAGGCGATGCTCCCAGGTCTTCGGCTGCTTCGATATAGCTGCGGTCCATCTTCTGCAGGGTGTTGTAGATGGGGTAAATCATGAATGGGATGAAGTTGTAGACCATACCGAACAGGAGGGCGCCCTCACCCAGCGGAAGGTCGGCAAAATCGAAGAGGGCCACGGTGGCAAGTGTGCGCACCAGGATGTTTACCCACATCGGCAGAATGAAGAGCATGACGATGGTGTTGGCATACTTCATTCTGGTTTGTGTCAGAATATAGGCGGCCGGATAGCCCAGCAGAATGCAGAGCAGGGTGTTGAGAATGGCGATGCCTATCGAATACACAAAGGTGTTGATGGCTTCGGGGTGTGCCAGGAACTTCTGGAAGTTGTAGAGCGTCAGGGCTCCGTTCTCATCGGTAAATGCGAACACTACGATGAGAAGCAATGGCAGTACCACAAATATCGCTGCAAAGATGGCGTAAGGTATCGACCAGCTTTGTCGCGAAGAGATAAACTTGATAATGTTCAATTTATAATTGATAATTAGGAATTAATAATTTTTATTCAAACGAAATATTCTCCTGAGGAATGGTGATAGCCACATGATCGCCTAAATCCCATACATCCTGTGTATCTACATAGAGCTTCTCGCCCCAGTCGGTATCTATGGTGAGATGATAGTGGTCGCCCTTGTAGAGAATGAAGCTGATGTTGCCTGTAAAGGTGCCTTCGCTCTCGTTGTCGAAGAGTTCTATCTTGTTGAAAGGCACGTTCACCCGGATGGTTTCGTTTCCGTTTTCATCGGTCTGAATCTTGTCCTTTATTTCTTCCGGAATCTCCATCTGGTATTCGCATCCCAGGAATTCTATTGTTCCGTCGCCGTTTACCTTTGCATCGAAGGTATTGGTGATGCGCTCCTTCTTCATGATGTGAATATTGTCGGGTATCACGCTCATTCCTATCGTCTGGCCTACTTCGAAATGCTTGTAGTTCTGGATGAGAAATTCATTGCCCTTCTCGGTTTCTGCCAGCATCTCGTAGTGTACTCCCTTGAAGATAGAAGAGGTTATCTTGCCCACAAACTGGGCGTGGGTGGTATCGGTGGAAACTTCTATATCCTCAGGACGTATCACGACATCCACTTCCTGGTTGCAGCCGAAGCCCTTGTCTACACAAGGCAGTTCAGTACCTGCCACATTCACCAGACAGTCGTGGACCATCGTTCCGCAGAGAATATTGCTCTCGCCGATAAAGTCGGCTACGAAAGCATTGGCTGGTTCGTTGTAGATATCGGTAGGTGTACCTATCTGCTGTATCTCTCCCTCGCTCATCACCACGATGGTATTGCTCAGGGTGAGGGCTTCTTCCTGGTCGTGAGTTACGTATACGAAGGTAATGCCCAGGCGTTCGTGCATCTGCTTCAATTCCAGCTGCATGTCTTTACGCATCTTGAGGTCGAGTGCTGCAAGCGGTTCATCCAGGAGAAGAACTTCAGGTTCGTTGACAATGGCACGGGCGATGGCGATACGCTGCTGCTGACCGCCCGAAAGCGAGTTGACATCACGATATTCATAATCACTCATGTTTACCATCTTCAGGGCACGTTTTACCTTCGGCAAAATCTCTTCCTTCGGTGTGTGCTTGAGCTTCAAACCGAAGGCGATATTGTCGTAAACGTTGAGATGAGGGAACAGAGCGTATTTCTGGAATACCGTGTTCACATTTCGCTTGTAAGGAGGAAGGTTAGTAATATCGTTGCCGGCGATGGTGATGATGCCTTCGCTGGCGGTTTCAAACCCTGCCAAAAGTCTCAATAATGTCGTTTTTCCGCATCCCGAAGGACCCAGAATGGTCATAAATTCGCCCTTTCTCACATAGAGATTGATGTTGTTGAGGGCTGTTTTCTCGCCAAATCTTTTCGACACATTCTTAATATCTATGATATGCTGTGCTGTCTTGTTCATTTTTGTTGTAAATTTGCGTGCAAAGTTACTCATTTTTCGATAAATATTGAAAGAAACAAAGAAAAAGTTGTATCTTTGCAAACGTTTTGTAGTATCTGATATACAGAACTGAATAATTATTGAATAAATATACATACATGATTGTTACAATAGAATGGATGGAGGAGTGGTTCAGGCGTTTCGACCAGGAATATTTCGGGGGAAAACTGCCTGTTCCTGAACTCGGACTTACTCATGCCAAGACTCGGTTGGGGCAACTTGCCTATAAGCGGGCCTCCAGATGGGGACGCACCAAGCTCTACGATTTCAAGCTCTCCATGTCTACTTATTATGATATGACCGACAAACAGGCAAAGAGTGTCTTGCTCCACGAGATGATACATTACATCATCGGTTATACGGGACTGAAAGATACCTCGGCTCACGGGATTGTGTTCAAGGGACTGATGGATAAGCTCAACAGCCAGTATGGCTGGGATATCAGAGTATCGACATCCACTAAGGGCTGGAAAGTAAGTGAAACTGTAAAAAGCAGGAAAGAGAAGAAGGGACCGCAAATTTATCTGATGCTTGCCATCGAGATGAATGATGGAAGACATTATCTCTCGAGAGTGAATCCGAGTTTTGCCCGTCGCATCGAAAATCAACTGAAGACGGTCAGGGAAGTGGTTTCTCATCAGTGGTATACTACGATGGAGAACTATTTCGAAGACTATCCGCAGGTGCGCAGCTTGAGAGGAAGGCGCATCTCGAAGGCCGATTTCGGAAAGTTGCTCAATGTGCTCACTCCCTTTCAGCTGTAATGTCGGGCGAATGTATAAGAAAAAGAATAACTAAAACTCATTAAAGATACAAAATGAAAGAAACCTGGAAAATGATAGCCCTGCTGGCAGTAGCCATTGGAGGACTGCTGGCTTATGCCTTTATTCCAGAGCAAGTGGCTGAAAACATTCCGCTGAAACAGATTGGAATGGATGCGCTCACCGGTAAAAGCGAGGCAGAACTTGCTGAAGAGGAAAAGGCTGACAGCATGATAAAGGAACCCGTGGATACGGCGGCGCAGCGAGTACTGATCTTCGGCGACTCGATGTCGGAATATCTAGGTCTGCGACTGGCTGATTATGCCAACAAGAACGGTCATAAGCTCACCTGTATTACCTGGGTGAGTTCGGACACCAGAAACTGGGCTACTACCGATACCCTGCAGCATTATATCCAACGTATCAAACCTACCTATGTCTTTGTATGTCTGGGCAGTAACGAACTATATACGTCTGATATGAAGGGATGTGAAAAACGCATCCGTGCCATCCTGAGCAAGATTGGTAATATTCCGACGATATGGATCGGTCCGCCAAACTGGTGTGAGGATAATGGATATAACAAACTCCTCCGTGAGGTGATGGGACCACGAGGCTATTATCCTAGTTACAAACTTACCTTCGAACGCCAGAAAGACGGCCGGCATCCGACTATGGCTTCATCTGCCATGTGGATGGATAAGATTGTAGAGTGGATGAATAGCGGGCATTGTGTGCATCCGTTCCGATTGGAAATGCCGGATAAGCGTGACCGCAGATACAGACAGATTACCATCTTGCCTCCTGGAACAAAACACAGGGCTGACAGTACGGCTGTGAAGAAGGATTCTCTTTCTATGCCTGTTGAGGAAACTGTGCCTGAAACCCCAGAAAGTTCTGCTGCAACCAAGGAACCTGCAACTGCAGGAAAAACGTCTCCGGCTGCTGCTGACAAGACGGTTCCAGCGGTAAAGCATGTAACCCATAAAGACTCCATATAAGAAAGAGTTCAATAAATAATATCTTCAGAACAGACAAATGAATTATTCAACATTCGAAATAAGTGCCTTGTGGCATTGGATAGGGCGGCTGTTTGTTTATCAGGCAGATTCTCCGCTGATGATGGGCAGCATTCCGTTTGCGCTGCTCTTCATCTTCTTCCTTGCCATTTATACCCTGCTCAAGAGCTATTCGCGCACAGCCATGATGATGTATGTCATCTGCTTCAGCCTTTTTTTTGCCTATAAGGTGAACGGAATGGTGATGTGGATGCTGCCGCTTACGGCTTGCATCAATTATGCCGTAACCCAGGAAATGAGACTGCATGAAGGGAAGGCGCGCAAGGCGCTGCTCACCTTCGTGGTGCTTGTAGACCTGACTCTGCTGTGCTATTTCAAATATACCAATTTCATCATTGGCGATGTAGTCAACGAGATGTTCAGCACCAACTTCTCCCTGCAGTCTATCGCTCTGCCTGTAGGTATCTCGTTCTATACCTTCCAGGCTATCAGCTATGCGGTAGATACCTATAAGCGTAAGTTCGACATGGAGGTAACGCTCCTGGAATATTGCTTCTATCTCACCTTCTTTCCGCTGCTGATGGCGGGTCCTATCACCCGTGCCGCCAATCTGATACCCAGACTGAAACGAAACGAACAGGCTTCCAGTAGAATGCTGTGGACGGGACTCTTTCTCATCATGCTGGGACTGGTCAAAAAGAATATGCTGAGCGATTATATCGCACAGTTCAACAACTGGGTGTTTGATGCGCCGCAAACCTTCTCGGGTTTCGAGAATCTGGCAGCACTCTTCGGATACCCTGTCCAGATCTTCCTCGATTTCTCGGGATACAGCGATATGAGTATCGGTGTGGCAGCCATCCTGGGTTTCTATCTACCCGACAACTTCTATTTCCCTTACTGCTCACTCTCGGTTACCGAGTTTTGGCATCGCTGGCACATCTCACTTTCCTTCTGGTTCCGCGATTATGTGTATATTCCGCTGGGTGGAAACCGGAAGGGAAAGGTGCGCATGTATTTCAACAACTTCCTCACCATGCTGGTGGCAGGCTTATGGCATGGCTCTTCCTGGATGTTCGTTATCTGGGGTGCTCTTCATGGTTTCGGACTTGTGGTGCATAAGTTCTTCAGCCGTCAGTTGGGCATAAGCTTTCCTCGTACGCTGGCTGGCAATTCCCTCAGCTGGCTCATCACCTATTTATATATATGCTTTGCTTGGTCGTTCTTCCGTGCTAAGGATTTGGGGGTGTTGGGGAAGATGTGGGATAAGGTGGCAAATGATTTCAGTATCGATTATCTGGTGCCTTTCTTCCATGCCCGTCCTGCCTGGACGCTTTGCATCATAGGTGTCATGCTGAGCTATCTCTTTACCGAGCGCCAGTATCACCGTCTTCAGGCGCGGTTCATACTTCTGCCTTGGGTGACCAAACTGCTGCTCTTCATCATCTGTCTGCAGATGGTAGTTGAGGCTTCTCAGGAGAGTGTACAGCCGTTCATTTATTATCAGTTCTAGTCTTTTATGGTTAATTTTCTGTAATAAAATCTTGCTTTATGGACTTGATACTGGAAAATGATGTAATTTTGTAGGTTGAAGTATATATATTTTGAAGTAACAGACAAAACAGAAAAATTGTATGAAGAAACTATTATTCTTTTTGCTCCTGACGACGGCTGTCGTCGGTAGAGCACAGACTTCGCTTGACTTGCTGCCTGTAGGCACCGAGGCTCCCGATTTCACGATTACTGACAGTAAGACGGGTAAGAAAATCTTCCAGCTCTCAGATAAGAAGACTCAGAAGGATAAAGACGGAAAGACGGTTCCGGGTGTCTGGACCGTGCTCGATTTCTGGGCTTCCTGGTGTCCTGACTGCAGAAGAGACATGCCGATGGTGAAGGCTATCTATGACAAATACAATACCAAGATCCAGGTAGTGGGTGTTTCTTTTGATACCGATGAGGCGAAGATGAAGAAATATCTGGGCGATAATCAGTATACCTGGTTGCAATACTGTGAGTTTAAGAAATGGAAGGAAACAAAGATTTCCAAGGATTATCACATCTCATGGATTCCTACCTCTTATCTTATCAATCCGGAAGGTAAGATTGCATTCTCTACCGTGAAGGCGGAGGAGATGATGAAGAAACTGGATTCGCTCGACCAGGCTGGAGCATTGAAACCTGCTCAGGTGCAGACTGCTCTCAAGAAGGTGTATAATGAAAGCATCGATCCGATGGCTCAGATTGATGAGGCTTTGGCTAAAGCTAGAAAGAATGGCAAGTTTGTTATCTGTCAGGTAGGTGGTAACTGGTGTCCATGGTGCTTGAAGTTTGCCTATTTTGTGGAGAAAAATGTTGCGGTCAACAAGATGGTGAATGATCATTTCGAATATATTCATGTGAACTACAATCGCAGAAAAACTGCCGGTGATGCGGCGGTGAAGAAGGCTGAGCAGCTGATGAAGCGACTGAACAATCCTCAGCGTTTCGGATTCCCGGTCTTTGTGGTGCTCGATGAAACCGGAAAGGTTCTCCATATCCAGGATTCCAGTTTTCTGGAAGAAGGTAAGGGATATAACGAAGAAAAGGTGCTCAGATTCCTGAAGAGCTGGACACCTCAGGCAGTAAAAGGATAAAGAAAGAGGGTGTGTCATTAACTTATGGCACACCCTCTACCTGTTTCATATCGTAATTTTATGCATTACAAACCTCTTGCTTTCAGAAATCCGGAAGCATCTGGCTTCTCCATACCAGTAAAGTCGGTAAACATTTCCATCTGGTCCTTGGTGTTGCCACGGCTCAGAATCTTATCGCGGAATGCCTGACCAACGGCTGGATCTAAGGCACCATGCTTTGCAAAGTAGTCGGCGATGTTCACAGCCAGCACCTCTGTCCAGAGATAGCTGTAATAGCCTGCAGCATAACCGCCGCCCCATACGTGGTTGAAGTATGATGTGCTGTAGCGAGGAGGAATCTGGGTGTTGAGCAAACCGATGTTGTGGAGCTCTTCCTTCTCGAAGGCACCTGCCATATAAGGTGAAGGCACCTCTTCTTCGCTAATCTTGTGCCAGGCAAGGTCAAGACAGGTCGCAGCCAGATTCTCGCCCAGTGAATAAGCGGTCTGGAAGCTGATGCTCTTCAGCATGCGCTCTTTCAGATCGGCTGGCATCGCAGCACCGGTCTCGGTATGACGGGCGTAATGGTCGAATATTTCCGGAATAGAAGCAAACGATTCGTTAAACTGGGATGGCATCTCTACGAAATCGCGGGCAACGGCTGTTCCTGAAAGGGTATTGTACTTGCAGTCGGAAAGGATTCCGTGAAGTGCATGACCGAACTCATGGAACAGGGTAGTAACCTCATCCCATGTGATGAGAGATGGCTGACCCTCCGGTGCCTTGGCGTTGTTGCATACATTATATATGATAGGCAACTGGCCGCGCTGCTTGCTCTGCTTGGCAAAGGCGCTCATCCATGCACCGCCACGCTTGGTAGGACGGCGGAAGTAATCGCTGTAGAAGAGGGCGATTGGCTTGCCGTTCTTATCGCTTACCTCGAATACCTTCATGTCTGGGTGATAGGTTGGAATATCCTTGCGCTGCTTGAAGTTCAATCCGTATACACGATGGGCGGCATAGAACACACCGTTCACCTGTACGCTGTCGATGTTGAAGTATGGCTTGATCTCATCATCGGTAATGTTGAGCATCTCCTTCTTCATCTTTGCAGAATAATAGAAGCGGTCGTATGGCTGCAGCTTGAAGTTCTTGCCTTCAGTCTTCTGTGCATACGCTTCTATCGCCTTGGTTTCAGCATCAGCCTTAGGAGCATATTCCTTGATGAGCTGCTTCAGGAAATCATCCACATTCTTGCTGTTCTTAGCCATCGTCTTTTCGAGCGAATAGTCGGCATAGTTGTCATATCCCATCAGCTTGCCCTTCTCGGCACGCAACTTGGCAATCTCGGTTACGATAGGGAAGGTGTTGAAATCAGGATTGGTTCCGTCGGCACGGTGGATGCTTGCCATATACACCTTCTTGCGCAGTTCGCGGTTCTGGAGATTGGTGAGGATAGGCTGCTGGGTGGTGTTGATGATGACGATGCAGTAAGGCGCCTTGCCTCCGCGGCTCTCAGCATCTTTCTTGCATTGTGCAATGTCTGCATCGCTCAATCCGGCGAGCTCTTCCTTGCTGTTCACCCAAACCACGGCGTTGTTGGTAGCGGCAGGAAGAAGGTTGCCCCATTCCTGCTGCAATTCAGAGATGCGGGAGTTGATCTGCTTCATGCGCTCCATCTTCTCGGCAGAAAGAAGGGCACCTGAACGTACAAAACTCTTATAGATAACCTCAGTAAGGCGCTTGTCTTCGCCCTTGAGCTTCTTATATTCATTATCGTAAACATACTTGATGCGCTCGAAGAGTTTCTTGTTGAACGAAATCTCATTGTCGAGTTCGGTCAGCAATGGGGTTGCCTTCTTTTCGGTTTCGGCGATGCCCGGAGTTTTGTGGGCGCTGGTGAGACCGAAGAAGATGTTAGTCACCTTTTCGAGCAGCGCACCGCTCTCCTCATAGGCGAGGATGGTGTTCTGGAAGTTAGGCTTCTTCTTGTTGTTTACAATCTTCTGGATGTTGGCACGCTGCTCCCTGATAGCCGCTTCGATGGCTGGCAGGTAGTCGCTCTCCTGAATCTTGCTGAAGTCAGGAGCACCGAATGGAAGACTGCTCTTTGTTAAAAGAGGATTCTGACGGTTACCGCCCGCAGTCTGTGCGAACGATGAGGCTGGCATCTGCAAGAGTGTTGCGGCCAAGCCCAGGGTAAGGAAAGTCTTGTTAATTTTCATCATGTTTCTTTGTTTATTTGAAATTCGTTTGCAAAGATAATCATTTATTTCGGATTATCGCATTTTTATTCATATTTCTTATGGAAAATCAGCAGACAGATGGCTCCTGCCAATGCCATCGGCACACCGATAAGGGCAGGGAAGTTGTATCCTAATCCCATCGCAACAGGAATACCACCGAGGAAAGCTCCCATGGCGTTACCCAGATTGAAGGCGCCCTGAATGCAGCAGCCGCCCAGCATTTCGCCACCCTTGGCATGCTTCACGATGAGGAATTGTTCAGGCGAACCGATGCCGAAAAGACAGGCGCAGCAGATGAACATCAGTACCACAGATACCCAGCCGAAAGGTGCGAGGAAGAAGGTGAGCAGAAGTGCCGCTGCCGCCAGAAACTGGAGATAACAGGTAAAGCGGCCCGGTTTGAAGCGGTCGGCAAGCAAGGCACTCACCTGATTGCCTACTACCATTCCGCCGCCTGCAAGAATCATCAGCAGAGAGATGCTGGTTGCGCTGAATCCGCTCTCCATCTGAAGCAGCGGCGAGATATAACTGAACCAGCAGAGAATGCCGCCATTGCCCAGGAAGGTGGCGGCGATGATGAGCCACGGAGCCTTGTTGCGGAGGAAATGGAACTGTGCCTTCATACCGTTGTTTGGCAGTGCTTCTACATCCGGAACCCATCTGTGAATCATGTATAAGGTGATGAGTCCGAGCACGATACAGCTGACAAAAGGTACTCGCCAGCTGAACATGTGACTCAGGAAGGTTCCCACCGGCACACCCAGCAGGTTGGCCACCGGCATACCTGCACACATCATCGCCACGGCATTGGTTCCCTTACCCTCTTTGGCAATCTTCACCGCCACGATGGTACCCGTTCCGAAGTAGGCGCCATGAGGCAGACCTTCTATAAAGCGGGCGCAGAGCAAGAGCCAGTAGTTAGGTGCTACTGAGGCGATGACAGCTCCGAAGGTGATGAGCGAAGCCAGGAACATCAGGATATTCTTGGGTCTGTATTTATGCATGAGAATCAACGAGAAAGCTCCGGCGCAGACGCCGAGTGCATAGATGGAGATGAGATGTCCTGCTTCCGGGATGGAAACGTTCATGTTGTTGGCGATGTCTGTGATGATGCCCTCGATGATGAATTCAGCGATGCCTAAGGTAAAGGTACCCAGCGCGAGTGCAAATAGTCCTTTTTTCATTTGTTCTTATGAGTCAATATTATCCTTAAAAAATAGTTTCTCTCTTATTTTATGTCTTTGTAAGACAATAGTTTCAGAAATTCGTGTGCAAAGTTACTCATATTCTCTTTATCCTGCAAGTTTTCTCGCAGGAATATAGTAAAGATTAACAGAAAGTGTGGGGTCATTCATGCTCATTCAAGAGCTGTTAAAGGTTATTAAATTATAGGGGTATTAAGTTTTTGTTTTGATGAAAATGCTTAATTTTGCAACTTGAGAAAAGAAAGGTGCAAAAAATAGGTATGAAACGTTCGCTCAACATATTGATGGCTTTGATGCTCTCGCTCATGGTGGTTTACTTGAGCGTGGGTACTACCGTCATGCACTGCCTTCACTATGACAAGGTGATGGTGGGTATGGTGACTGACTGTTGCGTGAAACGTAGCATGCACTATGACTGTTGCCAAGGTAAGCTGGGCACACAGGTGAACAAGCATTGCATGAAAGTGGAGCTGGTAAAACTGTCGCCTACGGTCTCTATCCAACACTTGGATTTCGATGCAGCACCAATGTTTGCAGGCATCGCGCCAGCCCTTTGGCAGACGTTGCCTCGTCCTGTTATCTGTAGCATTCAAAAGGCAAGATATTGGAATCAGAATGTTCCGCATTCGCCTCCAAGGGCTTATCTTGCCCTCCTTAACCTCCTGATTATTTGATTTTTCCATATTTGCAAATAGGTTGCAAAAGTTTTTTGGTACTTTTGCAGCCAAGATTGTCGTATGCCTATCCCTATCAGTAAAATCTTAGGGTTGCATACATATATAAAAATGGTAAAATCATCCGAAGCGAAGATTTAAGATTCGGATAAAAGGAAATATATTTATGTATTCAAGATATATATTGCTCAGTACCTTGCTGGTTATTGGTGCTGAGACTTATGCAAAAAATAATAAGACAGAGGTTGAGTCTCTGTCATCATCATATAATAATTCAGTAGAAAACAACTCTGTAGATTCCTCCTCTCAGGATTCCATTTTCAAGGACGAGACCTTGCATGAGGTGAAGGTGGTGGCTCGCAAGTCGGGCACTTCCCGATTGGCTGGTGCCGTGAATGGCATCGCCGTGAACAAGGATGAACTCTTCAAGGCGGCTTGTTGCAACCTGGGCGAGAGTTTTACGACCAATCCATCGGTGGATGTGGCTTATAATGATGCCACGACGGGCGCAAGACAAATCAAACTCCTTGGTCTTTCGGGCACTTACGTACAGATGCTCACCGAGAATCTGCCGAATTTCCGTGGTGCAGCCATCCCATACGCCCTGGGCTATGTGCCGGGACCTTGGATGAAAGGCATTCAGGTATCCAAGGGTAGTGCTTCGGTGAAGAATGGCTATGAGTCGATTACAGGTCAAATCAATGTGGATTACTTGAAGCCAGAGGATGAGCAACAGGTGGAGGTAAACCTCTTTGGTGATACCAAGAGCCGAATCGAGGCAAATGCCGATGCCAACGTTCATCTATCGGATAAGTGGGCAACGGAGATATTGTTGCATCATGAGAATATCCTCAAAAACCATGATGACAATGGCGATGGCTTCTATGATATGCCAGGCAGAGAACAATATAATGTACAGAACCGTTGGCTGTATAAAGGCAAGCACTACATCTTTCATGGTGGACTTGGGGCTTTGAAGGAGATTCGTACCAGCGGGCAGGATGAGGAACATGTTCATAGTGATGATATTTATCGAATCAAGCTCCATACCAACCGCTATGAGGGTTATATGAAACATGCCTTCATCCTCAATCACGAGCATGGCACCAATATTGCCTTCATGTCCTCAGCTTCGATGCACCAGCTCGATGCCCAGTATGGCAACAGGTTCTACGACCTCAATGAGAAGAATCTCTATGGCTCACTGATTTTTGAGACCAATTTTACTCATCAGCACAATTTGTCGGTAGGTTTGAGCGTCAACCATGATTACCTGGGGCAGCGCGCCAATGTGAATGTTTCTCCAAGACCGGCAGTAGGGCAAGAAGACTCTCCTTATCTTTTGTCGGAGATGCAGAGAATGAACGAGAAGGAGACGACTCCTGGAGCATACGCCCAATACACCTATACGTTAGGCACGAAGTTGACAGCGATGGCAGGTGTCCGTTTCGACCATAGCTCTATCTATGGCAATTTCTTCACCCCTCGGTTCCACGTGAAGTATTCGCCTGTCGATGCCATCAGCATCCGCTTGTCAGCAGGTAAGGGCTATCGCACGGTATTTGGCTTGGCAGAGTACAACTATCTCTTGGCGAGCGGCAGGGAGTTTCAGATTACGGGTGATAGACTTAAGCAAGAGGAGGCTTGGAACTATGGTATGAGTACCGCTTTCTACATCCCGATGTTTGGCAAGACACTGAAACTGAACGCCGAGTATTATTATACCGACTTCAAGAATCAAGCGGTGGTGGATTATGATGCCAACAAGGGGCTTATCTCCATCTACAATTTGATGGGTAAGTCTTATTCCCACACCTTCCAGATAGATGCCTCTTATCCATTGCTGAAGGGCTTGGAGATAACAGCGGCTTATCGTCTGAACGATGTGAAGTGTACTTACGATTATGGCAAAACCTTGAAAGAAAAGCCATTGACCAGCAAGTATAAGGCGCTCTTCACAGCTTCCTATAAGACTCCACTTGGCCTTTGGCAATTTGATGCCACCGTGCAGTTGAATGGTGGAGGCAGAAATCCTGAGCCTTACCAGTTGGCAGATGGAAGCCAGTCATGGTCTCCTCGTTTCCATAGCTTCGAGCAAGTGAGTGCGCAGGTTACGAGATGGTTCCGCCATTGGAGTATCTATGTGGGAGGCGAAAACCTTACTGGTTTCAAGCAGAAAACTCCTATCTATGGTGCCAGCAACCCATGGGGAAGCGATTTCGAGCCAACCTTGGTTTGGGGACCTGTAGAGGGCAGGATGTTCTACGCAGGAGTGAGAGTACACTTTTAATTGAAAATGTTTAAAGTTGAATGATTAAAGCAAATAGAAAAGTTATGAAGAAGATTTTAGTAATGTTCATAATGATGATGGTGGCAATGGTAACCTTTGCCAAGGACATCAAGACCGTAGTGTTCACCACAACCCCACAGATGCACTGTGCGGCTTGTGAGAATAAAATCAAGAGCAACCTTCGCTTTGAGAAGGGTATCAAGAGCATTGAGACTTCTGTGCCAGACCAGACAGTCACAGTACAGTATAATGCCGACAAGACAACCCCAGAGAAACTCCAGAAAGGTTTTGAGAAGTTTGGCTATAAGGCTCGCATCCTGAAAGATGGTGAGAAGGTTGAGAAGAACACTGGGGAGAAGTGTGACTTGATGTAATGCTCTACGTATGGCGCATCAGGTAATAAGTATAAATAGGGAACGCAGCGCGTTCCCTATCTGTTAGCCCCACTCCTTCTTCACATTAAAGCAGGGGCAGGCTTTGTTGGCAAATTCATTATGACCATGAATCGTGGCTAATGGATATTCCTCCTTCAGCTGCTCGATGAGGGAGCGCATTGCCACTTTCTGGTCTCGGGTTCTTGTATCCTTCGGCTTACCTTTCTTTGATAAGCCGCCGATGTAGCAGACGCCTATGCTGATGGAATTATGACCCTTGCAATGGGCGCCAACCTCCTCTATCGCACGGCCTACATGAATGCTGCCGTCACGATAAATCACGAAATGATAACCTATGCAGCGCATTCCGCGCTCGCGGTGCCAGCGGTCAATATCCGCTACGGTGAAGTTGCGACCTTCCTTGGTCGCACTGCAATGAATGATGATTTCCTTTATCTTACGCATGATATTACTATTTTAAATGAATGAATGTTAGGGTGGAAATCCTAAAATGCTATCGAGATATCATCACTACCCCAATCTATGATACGTAACTTGATACACTCCATCTTTTTAGAAGCCTTCCTTAATCGTTCACAAAGTCGGTCGAAGTATTCCTGAGAATGAATCACCAGCCCAGAGGCTACAGCCTTACCCAGAATGATGCATCCATATTTCAGCGTCATCGGACCATTTCCGGGCTTGAGACAAGGAGAATTGATGCCCACTTCCCAAACAGCCTGTCCCTTCCTCAGGATAACAGGCATTTTCCTACTCTTATTAGCTATAGAAACAAAAGCTATCTCATAGTCTCCTGCAGGCAAATAACGCTCAGGATGTTCTATGGTATTACAAACTTTCGTACCCTTTATTACTAATGTGCCATCTACTCCCCATCGGGTAAAGCGACGGCGATAAATGATTATTTCCATAAATATCTAATAATAAAATTGATTTATTGATAGGGCCATTAAGGATTTCGTTACTGAAAATCCTTAATGACCGAAAATGACCGTGACCGTTAATGACCGGATGTATTAATAGTCACTTATTTTGAACCTCTATTATACAGTAGGTTGAACCTTCTGGTAACGCATATCGGGCAGCACACCTATCAAGCCCTGTCGCTTCCAGTTTTTCAACATCTGTCTAACAACCTCTCGAGTAACGTTTGCTCCTTTTACCGCAATACTTTGCTGCAATGCCTGCTCGAAGGAGAAAGTAACGTCAAGCCGCTCGAAGATGGAATCATTTTTGCCGCGTCGGGAACGATCATAAGTTGTCTGACCGCAATAACTCTTGGATGAGAATGCATCCTCTATGCGACTGCGGAAGAAGTAGAGTGCATTGTCCAACTGATAATCTGCCAGGATATTGAAGGCTTCGAGCATGGTTGGTGTCTGCGTCTTTACGATCATTTCCTTCCATAACAGCGGATTCTGTTTCAGCTGCTTCTCGGCACCCTGGAAACCATGTTTCTGAATCAGCGTCTCAGCCACCTTACAGAGCATGATGCAGGTCATCATTCTCATGGTCGTAGGACAGATACGGAAACGCTGGCGGGCTTTCACCTTGTCGTCATTTTTCATGGTCTCCAATCGTATCTGTTCCAGCCACTCCCTGCCCTTATTCTCCAACTTAGGCAGAACCACCTCGCCCTCCATCAGGGGCAAGAGATGAGCTATCTGCCGTATGTGCTCACGTTGAGTTTCGGTCAGCACAAAGAGATTGTCTGTTAGCGGAGTGAACGTGTTGTCCGGCGTTCGCGCCACGACAATACGGCTTTGGAAACCATCCGTATAATTGTTCACTACTCGATAGAGTGCATCTGGCGTTCCGCACATCACAACATTCCACAAAAGATGTTCGATATGAACATTCACCGCATCTGCACTTCTTGCCTCGCGCTCATAGCTCGTTCCGTCGTAAGCCTGTCTTAACATGACGGAAAAGTCGCTCATTGCCGATTTCCACTTCTGTGCTACGGTGTCAGCTTCCGGAGTGAACGAGAAGGCGTGCTTGCCTTCAGTATTAGCCAGTCGTTCTGCAAGGTTAGCCACCGTATTATTTAAAGTAAGACATCTTACAGGCAGTTTCGGCTCTTCCGGTTGCTCCTTCTTGTTCTTAGCCGCACGCTTCTTGGCTCTCCATTCATCCTCCTGCTGCTGATACATTTTGTCCATCTGTTTCACTTCCGAAGTCCATGCATCAACCACGGGGTCGATGCTTCCCTTGCCTGATGCAAAATCACCGGCGATGTAGGAGATAAGGTTCAGCGAGTTCATCTTGCCGTGAACGGAAACCTTCACGCCAGTAGCAAGCATTCCGATGGCAGGACAGATGGATGTAATCACTGGCATTGCCAGAGCCGGTCCAACAGCACTGATGGAATCACGCACGCCTAGTGGCATCTTGGGTAAAGCATCGTAATAGAACAGATCATCCTTGGCGTTAGCCTCGTCCAAGGCATTCACTAGTGCCTCGCTGTCTTCATCTGCATTCCCGTTTGAAGCCCCCTGTTTCAGTTTCTCCTGTCTCAGCGCAGCCAGCACATCCTTCAGGCGCTTAGGCATTTGCGTGATTTTCTCGTTCAATGCCGAGTTGATGCAAGCCATCTTTTCCTGTTCAGGAAACCCATCGTAGCAGGGAATGATCTGAGCCAGCAGATTGCGGTCAAAACCACAGATATGGCGCAGATTCACAGCCAGCTCAAAGGTCAGCGTATTGCGGTTGGAGCGCATCGGCTCCTGCCCATCATTATACAGTTGCCACCACTTCTTAATGATTTCCCCATAAGGAATCCCAAGATAATTGTCCTGAGCAGCAGAAGCAGCAGCAGTTGACGCAGAAGAGGATGACGCAGAAGAGGAAGAAATTCTCGAATTCTTAAATTCCTGACCCTTAAAAACCCCTTGAGAATCCTTCTTGAATTCTTCCTTCCAAGGCTCATAATGCTTGTTTGCCTTGTGCGCCCCTTCCGGCAGTTCCTCCTGTCCGTATCTTTCACGCTCTTCTAGAACCTTCCCTTCAGCTGCCACGGCAGCCTCATCATATTCATCCTTGAAAAGCCGTGGCGAAAGGAAGAGCAAATCTTCGTCATCCGATGTAGTAGTGAAATAAACCCGGTTAATGTCGTGAGCCGAAGTATCCATTTCGCACTTGAGTATCGTAGCAATCCTAACCTGATTCTCCAAGATAGTCTTGCCCTTTTCGCGCTCAAACACCGCATGTCCGCCTTGTCGTGCGCTACGTTCCAGCATCAGCAGTCCGTACTTGTCCGGTTCTTTCAGCAGCAGCTTGGCAGCCTTGGCGAAAGCCTCCGGCTCATCCATATCAAATCCGAAAGCACCGCTTGGCAGTTTCATTCCCTTCACCACGCCTTGCGGATAATGGCCGGAGTAGTTAAACTGTACCAGTCTTCTTTTCGCAGCATCGTTTCCGGCACGAGCCAGGCGAAGATTCGCCTTCTGCTCATTGCTTCCACGCAGCTGCTTATACTCCTCTTCCGAGGTGATGGAGCGGGCAACCTTGTGCCCATTCTCCACCTTAATTAAATAACAACTCATCTATCTTATTACTTATCGTTTTAATTGATAATCCACTAAAGCATCAGCCCCTTCTGCTGACTCAACAGTCAGCGTTTGGGCGATGTTGAGTCCTTCATGGCAGAACACCTTCAGCGTGAGCTGAATAGCCCCATCCTTGGTCTTGCTCAACCGACCATGCGCCAGTTTCTTTATCAGTTCCGACTGGCTTTTCGGCTTAGAAACTGCTACGAAATCAAATGTTCCGTCTTGCATTTGCTGAGCCACGCCATGACGGCGAAAAGCTTCTACAACCCCCTGATTTACAGAATCAGGACTGAAGAGGAAATACTGCTTATCATCATAGTAAGCTATTCCACCGAGCTGCACATGCTGGCAGCCGTTATTATTCACCTGCTGGTTATTCACCTGCTTTTTGTTTGCTTTTTTCATAATCTGAATTGAATTTTAGGAGAAGAAACATCCGGATTGTTGCGCGCTTTACCATGGAAAATCCTCCTCAGTTTCAACTCAGTTTTACTTTTTACCCTTTATGGTAACGTGGTTGCAAAGGGTTAAGGTTCTTTTTACCTTTTTACTTTTTTACCCTTTTACCTTTTCAATGTCTGTAACCAGAATATCCTGATAAACCTGACCATTGTGCTCATGGGTAGTAAAGCGGAGCGTAACAGCCACCAGCTCACCAGCCGCATACTTACATTGCGCCATATTGCCGAGCATTGCCGCAGCATACTGGTTCTCATACTTGCCGCCCATCTCCTGGAGAACGATGTTGCATTTCATCATCTGTCCGTTCTCACTTTTCTGACTCTGTACAGCGAACGCCTCACCCTGCTGCACCACTCTCATAAACATTCCGTTCATAATCTATAAACCGCAAGGTCTAACCTTCCTTTAAGGTTTTCTTTAATCCGCCCAACCTTGCTAAAGCTGGTGCAAAGATAGCAACACTTTCGATGCGGCGGAATAGTTGGTGAAAGAATGCCCCCTCATCTTTTCACCACTTTTTATTTCAGCTCCGCTTCAAGGATGTTTTTCATCACGATAAGCAGGCTGACGGCTCCGTCGCCCCCACAGGCCATTCGCCGTTCATATTCCTTATTAATAAGGTCGAAGAAGAGTTTCAGATAGAACCGCTCCGTAGCTTTCTTCATCTTCTTCCCGTCTCTGATATTCCTCAGCGTAGGATAGTTGATGCTGCTGTCGAGCCTTGCCAGTTTGCTGTGCGTATAGCCCAGCTTGATGACGGCTTCATAGGCAATGCCCAGAGCCGTAAGCTGATGTTTTTTTTCTGCCATGATTCCTGATCGGTTTGCGAGAGAAGCCGTGGATTCCCGATGGCCATCTTCAATCACTTTGTGAGGTTCCCCGCCTCCGCTCAGGTTAATACTAAAATAAAAAAACTCGGAAATGAGAAACTGATTCCCAAATCCGAGCGCAAAGATAAGAATATTAGTCTGTAGATAAAAATACGCATAAAAAAATAAGGAGGCTATTTCTTATCAGCTGCTTATCTGCTGGTAATCAGACAGAAAGAGGGCGCTGACAGAAGTATTCCATCAACGCCCTCATTATCTTTATCTGTAACAGCTGCTTTTTATCCGATTGCAGATAATATGAATTGCTTTATTTTAGCATGCATTTCTTTGGTTAAAGTAGTATTACTGGATCCAAAATCGGCATGGTTTCCAATATAGGCTCTCACGTTCACTCCTACAGCATCGCTGATAGTCTGAATGCTTCCTGCTAACACGAAACCATCACCATAAGGAGTAACATGCAATATGCCCAGAACATTTGCTACCAGTTTCAGATTAAATCCCCATTTATTGTTTCGAGGTTGTTCCTTTTTGAGCAAAAGGGAAATTTCTTGTTCAGCACAAATATTCCTCCAAATAGTATCGTAAACAGTCCAGTCTATGTTCAGAAAGCCTCTGATTCCCCGTGTGAGTTTCTCTATCTCTTCTACCCATCTCTCCACTTTTACCTTAGCTTCTTCGTCCATCAATTCCAAAGGAGATTTCACATTCAAATAGTCTGTTACGGGTAAAATAATCTTATTTCCCTCGTTATCGTAGCGACGATGCTTGAATGCCTTGATCAACTTCTCAGTGAAAGATCTTATTTTCGGATTCATCAGAAGATGAGCCAAGACCGAACACACTGCTCGATTCGGATTTTGCACAGCAGCATCATCCTCATTACTGGATTCTGCATCACACATTTGAGTGAAGAGTACAGTAAGAATGATGACAGCGGTTTTTTCTGACTGATGCCGATTCTTTAGTTCGCCATAGAGAAATTCTACCTCATTATCACGATGTTCCTTGATTGCAGACAGTTTCTGGCGAATCATTTCCGTTTCACTCCATACTTCTACGGCATTTAGACCGTTCAGTTGTTGCTCAAGCAAACAGAGAATCCATGTCCAGGTTCTAAACAAATCATCGCCCCTATAACGGGCACGTAAGGAGGTAAGCCTCTCCTCCGAAAAACGTTCAAACTTTTCCATCCCCTAATCAGCTTAATGAGTAAATGTATCCGGCATATCCTTCATAAAACTCTTCACCTTATCCATAGCAGATTGTCCCATGCCAGGAATCGGCTGTGCTCCGATTACCAGATTATTAAACACCTCAGAATCGAGTTCACGCACCACGAATTGGTCTTTGCCGCATAATATAGCCTTTCCTTTTTCACCATTTGGAAGCATCTTTATCCATGCTCCCGCTCCTGATGCGCCTGCAATAAGTGCAGTCTGGCGCGAATTCTCCGGATCGATTTTTACCGCACCACCTTCGTTTGCACCGAATGTAAAATCAAGATCACTATCCCAATCCTCACGGGCAGTTTTGAGATATTTATCCATCACTTTGGTCAGACGATCTAAATTGAGATGAGGGAAATGAAAAGTCACTTTACTGAAGCCATTAGGGTATTTTTTCAGCATATCCCAAAACACATTCGAACTGTAAACCGCAGATAGTTCAACCTTCAACAGTTTACTCTTCAGCAGTTTGCAGAAGGATGCTTCGAGAATATTAGCCACAGTTTTTGTATGGCTGAAAGCCGTAGATTTTCGCTCTATGGCGATGCGTTGGATTCCTGGGCGATTGTCGATGATGACCAGACAATTTCTATAATCAGCATATTTTTGAGACATCAGGTGTTCGTCGGTAATCGTTACGTTTGTAACATTTGCCACACGCATTACATAGACATTATCTTGTGGTTTCACTATTTGTTTGTGCCAGTATGGTTTCTTTCTGGCATTCTCAAACGGGAATGGTTTCTCGAAATCAGTCAGCAAAAGCTCTTCAAGCAATTGCTGGCGATTTTCAAATGATTCTTGCACATTTACTTTTACCCAGTCGGGGAACTCAAGTTGATATTCTTCGTTAGGTCTTATGATGCGTAAGAAATTGTAGTTGTAAATTGCAAATCCAGACATAGTCTTCAATGTATGTTTATTTGTTTATAAGTTTATTCAAGTTTAAATTTTATATTTATAGCCTGCTTTTTATAGCAGAATTGCCTTCAAAGGTACAAAATAATTGCGAAACATCTACATTTTATTATAAATATTAACACAAAAATGAAGAAAAAGACTTACCTAGGGATTTTAACCATTTATACAAGGAAATGAGTATAAAAGCTGATTATGTAAATAATGCTTACCGCCCCAAACAGAGCAATATTAAAGGAAGAAACTATGCAAAGGATAATGATATAAAACATACTTATGATAGCCATGTTCGATATTTTTACTCTTCTATATAGAGAAGCAAAAGAACTGATATCAAAGTGGTTTTATAGATTTCCAAAGGGAAAAACGCAAAAATGCTCTTCCTCACATCAATTCATGCTCCAAAGAAAGGGCATTTATGGCAGAAATGAGAGCGAAGGGAAGGCGAAAAATGGGGCGAAGAAGCAACGATATTGTAGGAAAAGGGCGCTGACTTATGTAGCTTATTTCTATACATTTATACACAGATAAAAATATATAATGGCTTATTATAAATCATTAATACAGAACAAAATACAAGTACAATACTAGCATTAAAAGAGTATTAATTAAAGCCTCAGAATCCGGTCATTAATGCCCGGTCATTTTCGGTCATTAAGGTTTTCGGGGGGCGAAAAAAGAGCTATAATATAATATTAAAATATTTAATATATATTATAGGGGCTAAATGACCGGAAGTGATTTTTCTTAATGACCGATAATGACCGGTTACTAATGACCGGATGCAGCCCGTTGCCATGAATCTCTTCACCTACTCTCGAAAGGCTCCATTTCACAAGATTCCGGAAAACTGAATTCAAGTTGCCGGAAAAGTATTGCTTCCTACAGCGCTTTTTCGTACCTTTGCACCAGCAATCGAAAGAAAGCTATTTTGTACCTAAAGGCGGTCATCTATGAAGACCGAGACAGGGAGCAAAAGATGACAGGCGCCGGTCATCAATGAAGACTCTGAAAAGGACAAGAAAAAGCATCTGGGAAATTGTGATTTAATAAACTCTTTAAAGCATAACATAGTATGATTAATTACAGCATCGTAATGCGTAGCGTGAACGCAAATCTTCTGGAAATCAACCAGGCGAAGTCACGCATCAACCAGGCAAAGAAGGAGGGTACAACCCCTGACCCTAAGGACCTGGAACTCGTGAAGACTGAGAAGCAGAATGCTTTCGCCATCTCGCAGTACACCGACATCATGACCATCGAGAAGTTTGCCAAGCACATCACCTCTCATGGCAGTGTTTATTCAAGAGCTGACATCAGCGCCATCCTCTACATTGCCGTAGACTGCATGCGTGAGATGTTGCTTGAGGGCAAGAAAATCCGTCTGGGCGATCTCGGTGATTTCTCTCTCCTTCTCACCTCAAAGGGTGCTGAGGATGCTGACAAGTTCACCGCACAGAATATCACCGGCGTAAAGGTTCAGTGGGAGCCAGGTCAGGAGTTCAAGAACCTTCGTGATGACGCCGAGTTCAACCTCGTAGCCAGCCGCAGCGCTCAGGCAGCCGTTATCAAGGCGATTAAGGAGGGTAAGACCAACGTTGACCTCAACGCGCCAACTACTCCGGATAATACGCCTGGCGGTTCTACCCCAGGTGGTTCAAACACCGGTCAGACCGGCAGCGACGGTCAAGGCTCTGAATCTGGCGACGGCCTTGAATAGCCCAAGGATAGACTGGCTAGGGTGCTAGCCCCTAGCCAAGCCTATCCACCCCCAAAAAAGTCAACATTCAACACTCAACATTCAAAAAAAATGAAAGCGAACACTTGGAAAACAATTCTGCAGATAGCCATCAGCATACTGACCGCTATCGCTACTACGCTCGGAGTAACGAGCTGCATGGGATAAAGAACATGGAGTCTACCTTATTATAATAAGCAGACTCATCCATAAATAAATCGACCGCTCACCTCAATACGAGGAGAGCGGTCTTTTTTTGTTTCTACCTAAAATCCGGTCATTAAGGTCACGGTCATTTTCGGTCATTAAGGATTTTTGGGGTTCAAAATGCGAATACACTGTGTGCGCAATTGAATTGGAATGCAACGTTAACCTTTCCGAGCAGTATGCATATTTTTATCTTCTTTTAAAGTTCTACGAAAAATCAATTCTTTTGATCCTTTCTTTCCTCATTTCTTATTTTTTTTTTGCTTTTTCCTTTTCTGTTTCGAAGTTTTGCCGTACTTTTGTACCGGAATAGGAAAGAAAGATAAATAAGATGAATAGACGAAAAATGAAAACTGGGTCAATGGTGATGTTGAAAGCATCATTTCTTGTGGTGGTATTTTCTATGGGAGTACTTGCTCCTGCCATTGCCCAGAACGGACAGAACAGGAAACCTCGAAAGAAGCTGAAAGAACTACTGATGAAGGCAGATAGCCTGCGACTCCAGTTGCGACAGTCTGCTGATAGGGGACGTATGCTCCAATGGGGCGACTCTCTTTTCATGGCAGAATTGGGTAAGAGCAAGATGAGTGAGAAGAAAAAGCAAAGGTTCATGAAGCATTATGTCAAGATTCAAAGACGCTTGAGCCTCTACGATCGCCAATTGTTCAGAGGAGATTCACTGCTGGCAGCCAATTATTACAAGATAAAGTATGATACTACCTACATCTCCCGTCCTCATGCCCGATGGACCATCAAACTGAGAGGCAATCTTTCTGGAGCCGATTTGGAAACTACGGCGAAGACGGATGGAACGGAAACGCATACCAAGGTGATGGCCGACTGCCGTGGAACCCTCTCCATGGCTGTGGCTTATCGTGGCTTGGGGCTTGGTTTGGCTGTAAACCCAGCCAAGCTGGCTGGCAAGAATCAGGACTTTGAGTTCAACCTCAATTCCTATAGCAACCGCTATGGCTTTGATGTGGTCTATCTCTCGTCCAAGACATTCCGTGGTCATCAGAAAATGGGAGGTAGCGAGATAGATATCCATAAGGGAGAAATCTCGCAGAAGGCTCTGAATCTCAATTTCTATTATGCCTTCAACTACCGCAAATTCTCCTTCCCGGCAGCCTTCAGCCAGAGCTACATTCAGAAGCGAAGTGCCGGAAGTTGGATGGTTGGCGCCAGTTTTGACGGTTCCAAGACGAAGGTGAAGGGAATGACTATCCGCCTTAACGAGTTGGCACTCGGTGCAGGCTATGGATATAATCTCGTTCCATCTTCTCATCTGCTGTTCCATCTGTCAGCCTTGCCAACCATCACGGTATATTCTCATGACTATACCAAGATGAGGGCTGAAGTAGAGGAGGGAAGTAGTGATACAGAAATCCCAACCGTTAAAAACAGCATGAAATATCATTTCCCGTCTGCCATCATTACCGGTAGAGGTGCAGCCGTCTATTCCTGGCGCAACAAGTTTGCCGGTGCCGCTGCTGTTTATAATTTCTCTGTAGCAGGAGATGAGGATCACCTGCAGGTGAAGAGAAACAAATGGCGAGTAAGAATGTTTTTCGGATTCAGGTTCTAGGAGCATACTTTTCTTCTTCCTATGTCAGTTTTTTTGTCGCCACCGGATTGTAGTTTTGCAGCAGAATTGACAATAACTCTATATAATAAGGTATGAATGCAGAAAGAAGAGGGGTTAGGAGTCCCTGAAAATAAAATATAAGAGGAATCCATAAGATTTCTTGTTAAAAGTTTGGTGGTTCATCAGATTTTTACTAAATTTGCCATTGGATTAGTGACAGGGCAGGGTAAAGTTCTCGCTTGAAGTCGCTATGATGCAGAGAAACAAGATTATCTTGTGGACACGAGCAAGCTATTCAGTTCTGTAGGTTGAAATCTGGTAAATTGAAACGTAGAAAGAACGAGAATTTGTTTGAGCGAGTCTACACCGTCATATAGTGTAATTTGGAATTTTCCATTCCGACTATAAATGGTAAATCGAGGATTTTTGAAGATGGCAAATTTGAAGGGGGTATAGTCAAAAATAAAGGTCATATGATGATTGATACTCCAGTATTTCCTTATTGGTTAAGAATAGAAAAATCCAAGGATGAATTTTATTAAGATGAGAAAGTTATTTTTACGGTCAAAAGTAAACCAAATGAAAAGAATCCAATTGCAAAAGTTTGGTATGCGATAAATGTCAAATTTAAAAAAACGAATGCTGAAACGTAAAAATCCCTTTGATGGAGATAGCTATTATGCTCAGTTTGCACGAGTAACCTACAAACGATTTATAAGTCGTGAGTGGGTTACTCATGCTGATGTTATGGCAGAGTATCGTGGTTTGAATTCTTCAGAAGAATTACCTTGTGGAGTTTCTAAGTGTGAAGGAAATGGTGAACTTAAAAAAGCATTTTCTGATATACGTAATAAAATCATAGAAAGATTAGGAGGTGAAAGCTTTCTGGAGGAAGGAACGAAAAATAAGCGTATTCGTTATATCGGTAAGGATGATGATCCTTTGGCTGACTTGCGTACAGCCAAAGTCATCTGTGACTTAAAGCAGTATTGGCAATTCTGTCAAGATTCTGCAGGCTTCTTCCCAATTTCATGGTTGGATTATTTCTTTAAAGATAGTAGGGATTTACTGGAGATTAAAGATACGCAGAATAAAGGTCAACAGATATTAGAAGCAAGTGAAGATAGAAATCTCACCAATATAGAGTTGCTTCCATTTCTTTATGAGGCAATAAAAAGAAAGCAAGTTCTTGCTATCTGTTATATACATTATACTGATAGTACAAAGAAAGAACTGTCTTTGATAATCTCTCCTCATTATTTAAAAGAATTCAATGGTAGGTGGTATTTGTTGGGTCATACAATAAATCATGAGGGAAAGGTATGGCGGCATCATATTGCTCTCGACCGTATTGTTGCTCGACCAAGAGAAATCTCGTCTGGGGTAACTTATGTGGAACCACAGGCTCATTATTATGAAAATTATTTCAAAAATATAGTTGGAGTTACTCATCCTAATAATGCCGAAGTAGTAAATGTGCATGTATGGGCCCACAACCATTATATGTTTATGCTTACGGAGACAAAAAAATACATCTTAGTCAAAAAAGTAGAAATACCTTTTGGTGAGTATATGGATGGTGCGTATGGAGAGTTTTCTGTTCAAGTCGAAGTGAATGACGAATTTGTAGGGCGCATCTTGCAAATGGGAGCAGGTTTAGAAATAGTTTCTCCACAGAATGTTCGAGAAAAGTTCAAAAGAAGAGTAGAAGCACTTGCAGATTTATATAAAAAACAGAAATAGACTATAAGAATTGGTTCCTTTCTTCTTGTCTTCTTGGAACCAATTCTTTTTCATTTTTTCTTGCTCGTTTTGAAAAGTTTGTCTATCTTTGCAGCGCAATTCCAAACATAGGGAGTGCAAAGGTCTTTGACATATTGGAGATATATTCAGAATGGTGGACATGATTTGACATTTGATGTTGTCTAACACATGATGCGTTGTGTATATTATTTATTATTAATTTTCAATTTTATCAAACCGTTGGCGAATAGTAGGTAATAATTACTTGCTTTAGCTGACATAAAACCAACAAAGTTATGAAACGGAACAACAGAAAAGAAAGTGTCATCAATGGTAAGAATGTGTTGAGAACTGTAGCGTTGGCTAGTTCTTGTTTAGCAGTAGCAGCAATGCTTGTACCTGCAACTCCTGTAATCGGAGGAATTGGGCTTGTTTGTTCTAAGACAATCCCATCTTGGTTGCGAGGACACGCATTCTTTTAATGCCCTCATTTTTGCATTGCTTCTATACGGACAATGTTTGTGTAGAAGCATGTAAAAGATGGCAAGTGAGTAATGTGACATTTTGAATAATCTTTAAAAAATCAAAGATATGAAAAAAGTAAACGACAAAACAGTAATCAATAGCGCGTCAGCAACATGTAGCGCTCAGTCAACAAACAACTATATGCAGTACCCAAAGTATCGTAACAAGCAAGGACATGGCTGGGCTGCAGAAGATGCTAATGCAATGGCAGACCGTCTTTCTGGAAAGAAAGTAGAACAGGTTGGTCGTGACAACTGCCTTAACGGTGCAGATCGCATTAGCAATGGTATCGAAATTCAGACGAAGTATTGTTCTTCCCCATCTAAGACTATAGGGGCTGCTTTTTCTGATGGTTCGTATCGCTATGGTGGAATGAAACTTGAAGTTCCAAAGGAGCAGTACGATGAATGTGTTCGATTGATGGCTGATAAGATTCGTTCTGGTCAAGTTCCAGGTATAACAGACCCAGCAGTGGCAAAAGATATAGTCATTAAGGGCAATTGTACCTACAATCAAGCTGTGAACATTGCCAAAGCTGGAACTTTGGATTCTGTTAAGTTTGATGTAAAGACTCAATCGGTTTCTTGTTCTATCACCTGTGGTTTTTCCTTTGTGCTTGGATATGCTAATGCTATCCGTAGTGGTAAAAGTCATGGTGAAGCTCTCAAAACAGCGTCTGTACAAATGGCCAAGTCTGGAGGTACTTCTTTGGTTGTAGGTGTTGGAACACAACAGTTACTCCGTACAACTGTCGGTCGTTCAATGGCATCGGCTGCAACAAACTCTGCCAGGACCATACTTGATGTTGCAACAACAACTCAAGTCGGGAAGACTGTTGTCGAGAAGACGGCTTCGGCGTTAGTTGGCAAGGAAGTCGTTGGACAGGCTGCGAAGAATGTAATCGCTAAGGGTATGCGAACTAACATGATAACAGGTGGAATCATGCTGGCAGCACAGACGATACCTGATGCTGTGAAAATGTGCAAGGGAAAGATGTCGGCTGGCGAGTTTGCCGAAAACACAACAAGTAATGCAGCCGGAATAGGTGCAGGTTATGCTGGTGGAACCTTTGGCGCAGCGTTAGGAACTTTTGTTTGTCCTGGAGTTGGAACAGTTATAGGTGGACTTGTCGGTGGAGTTGCAGGTGGCCTTGCTGGTTCTTCCGTTGTACGTGGAGTATTCTCGCTTTTTAAGTGAGAATACTCGCAGTAAAGCATAAGTTTTTGAGTTTTTTGTAGAACACTTAGAAGGATAAATTATGAGCAAGATAGATTTAGTGAGCATATTAGTAAGGCAACTTTGTGAGGTGGATGACCATGAGAGCGATTTGGCAGAAGATGCTTTGTACGATTTTGTGAGCAATCCTAATACATCACTTTCTGAAAAACAAGATGCATTAGCTTTGATAGAACGTAAAATCAAGCATATAGCAGAAGATATCGGTTTCTTCGAGGAAGAAGATATTTCTGTTAGGATAAGTGATAAAGATAAGTTTGCGCTATATTCGCTTCTTGTAGCTCGACGTTATCTGATGGATCAGATAATGGGTGAGCCAAGCAAGGATTACGTGGAACGTGTCTCTTACCAAAGTGATAAGTTGGCAATGCTGATGGCCGAATGTTTGAAGCAAGGTACTGAAATGTGGGATGCTGTTCAGAACTCTTCATCTTTTAAGGCGAATGACTACCTGCAATATGGGGAGTATGTATTAGAATATAAGGCTGATTCTTGTCAGGCGGTATTGGTTTTGGAAGACGATGATGTCTATGGTTCGGCTTTTCCTTTCATACATCGGCTGATTTACACTCTTGGTGAACAGATAAATCTGTTTGACAATAACTTGATGAAGAAAAAGCTGATATTGGATGCTCTTGCAGATAAAGGTTGGGCTGCGGAGGATTTGCCATCTGAGGTCACTAGTTGGGATGAAAGTGTGCTCTTTACTCCAGCTTTTGAAAAGATCAAGATATGTCCAGCACTACTTGCTTTGCATTGTTCTTTGCCTTACAGTATTCCAGATATTGTGAGAATGAACAACTTTGTTAGCAGAACAGCCATTACGTGCGAGAAAAGCTTTAGTGAAGATACTTACCATGTCAATGATGATATGATGGATATGTAAGTGTTTTGTGAGTAATAACAAATAAAAGATAGAAATTATGGAAAAGAATATCAAGAAAAGAGTGTGTTGGTTGGCTGCGGTAATGAGTGCCGTGCTGGTAGTGTTATTTGGCTATTGGTTCTTCTTGAACCCTCATGGCTATTGGCAAAAGCAGAAAGAAGCTGAAAAAAATGAATACATGGAAAAGCAAATGCTTTGGCGAAAGTCGGAGAAAATGACCATGCAACAGATGTTATCAGACATGACGTTAATGGCTAAGGGGGATTCTGTCAAGGTTTGTTGGCTAACCGGTCTCTCGCTTCCTGTTTATCGTGACTTCATTCATGGTACTGCGCAACCTACAAGGAATGCTTGGGCTGAGACAAGATATTGGTATATGTCTTCTCTTGCTAAAGGCAGAGAATGGATGGAGGAAAGAATTGAGAAGAGAATTTGTAAAAGTTTAATCTTCGTAGAATCAAGTCGATTTCAGGTGCAGAAGGATTCCTTGAAGGATTATCGTAAAGAGAAACCTACTCATACGGAGATTGAATATAACAAGATGTATCCAGCTTTTGGTAAATCTACTGATAAAGAGTTTGAAGATTGGAGAAAAGTGTAGATTCTAACTTAAAAGTGTACCTGTCTGGAGCAGCTGGATTGGAACGAATTGCCTGAGGAAATCAAGCACTTGTTGCCAAGGGTGGAAACGCTGGACTTCATACATGAGCACAGAAATGTCGTCCTTTATGGAAACCCCGGTACGGGAAAGACACATGTAGCGACAGCCTTGGTCATAAAGGCATGCATGGAGGGGATGTACGTGCTCTTCAACCACCTCTCGCTTAGGGCTGACACCAAGTCCACCTTCATTACGACAAACCTCGCCTTTGATCGATGGGGAAAAATCATAAAGGATAAGGTGTTGGTGACTGCTCTGGTTGACAGACTCACACACAATGCTTTCTTGGTAAACATGAATGGAGAGTCATACAGATTAAAAGAAACTAAGAAATTTAATGAGCAAAACAGATGATTTTATGGATTTTATTTGGTTGTTTGATTATTTAAGCATACCTTTGCAATCGGTTTGGAGTTGTACACTTTAATTAGTATATACAGAGAAAAGAGTATAAACGTTTTCATTTGTTCTAAGGAGTATGAATGCAAAGATAAAATTGGGGTTGGCTTTAGTTTTAGTCTTGTGTTTCTTGGGTTTGTCTATAGGAGCACTAGATGTGGTACCCAAATATATAGAAGATAGATACTATGTTATGGGTGTGGAAGGTAAATGGTCGAATTTAGTTTCCCTCTTGTTCTATGTCATGGCTGAAATGTGTGGCTTTTATGGTTGGTTAGTGTTTAGACATATAAAATATAAAAGAAGATATGGATAGAATTTTGGGGTATCTAGCTATGGTCTACATCTTTTTGCCCTGGCGACCGATAGTTGTATTGGTGGCAGCGATACTGTTTGTCAACATCAATGGTACGGAATTGTATGGATGGCAAGCTGGTTTGGCGCATGGATTGTTCTTCCTGCCTAATCTGGTGAGGCATCTCTTTGACGGTGATGTCCTTTTCAAGGCTACCAATTGTACTACAGGTTATCATGTTGCCTGGTGGATAGTTACAGTCGGTTCGTGCATCGGTTGGCTCGTTGATGCAACCTTCTCTTTTATGAAGGCATCGGCATTTGTAGGTAGTGATAAAGAATAAATTAATATAAATACGATGAATAGTATGGTTGATTTATGTGGTAATTTCGTGGGCCATTCGCTTGGGAACCATGGCTTATGATTGGATAGTTTCATTGTTCTAAAATATGAATAGCAACATTTTCTTCTTGCCTTTTATTGGCAGGTATTATGCCAATGGAGGCTTGTTCGGTAAGCGAATAATGATATTGGGCGATAGCCACTATTGTGACGGAGGTTGCTACGACTGCGGCAACTGCGGCAACTGCCGTCTATGTAGGCAGTGTGCAAAGTTTACGCAGAATGTCCTCCGTGACTTTCTCGATGAGAGAAAGGAGCGTCAGAACTGGATGCGTACTTTCGTGAAGTTCGAACGGTCGCTTGTTGGAGAGAAGACCGATTGGGCGTTGAGACGGAAGATATGGGATTCTGTTATGTTCTATAACTATCTGCAAGTGGCGATGACAGGTCCTCGTAAAGCTGGTACGTCAACGCAATACAAACAGGCAGCTAATGCATTCTTTGATGTCATTGATGAGAACGAGCCTGAATGTATTATCGTTTGGGGTAAGCGACTGTGGAACAATATGCCAAACGAACGATGGCAGGATGGTGACGACATCGTAGTCGATGGTTACCATGCAGCTACAGGATATTATCTCTTACGCAATGGCAAGCGAGTGAAGGTCGTAGCTGTATACCATCCTTCTGGTGGATATTCCTGGAGTTATTGGTATCGAGTGATAAAACGTCTGCTTGAATAAAATCAGACAGAGTGTTAGTGCAGCACCAATGTGTGGCACTAATATAAAGATATATTGTTTTGTTAGACCGACAAAATGTTATATCTTTGCAATCGACAGAGGAAAAAATCTCTGTATTTTAGAAACTTACAAAGTTAAATAAGTATATAAAAAAGATATGATTAAAGACGATAAAATAGATAAAGAGTTGCAAGAGGCAGGTGTCAAGTTCCTACCTTTTGTGGGCGATGAGTATTGGAATGGCATTTCCTTTGACAAGGATGGAAACCTTGTACTTGGAACGGAAGAAAATCCTGGAAAGAAGGTGCTGGTTCTTGGTGAAAGCCACTATTGTGATGAAGATTTAAGTGACGAAGAATTATCATCGTTTACAAGAGATGTTCTGGATAGCTATTTAAATTCAGAAGAACGTTGTAGTTGGAAGCGAACCTTCCTAAAGTTTGAACGTGCATTGTCTAATGCTGACACAAATATCAATAGTAAAAGTATTTGGAACCATTTAATGTTCTATAATTACCTCCAATGTCCATTGCGAGGGCTACGGATGGCAGGTGAAAAATACTATGAGGAAGCTAAGGAACCATTCTTTGCCATTTTAGAGAAGTATAAACCAGACTATATAATAGTTTGGGGACGTAGGCTTTTTGTGAATTTACCTTCAGAAAATGTACTGGAAGGTGAATATATGCCGAGTATTGAAATTAATATTTGGAGTTATCAGATAGATGGTCATACGATTATGGTTTTACCTGTTGTCCATCCTTCAGGAGGGTTCTTGTGGGGATATTGGCATGAGGTTATTGTTGAATTATTAAAAAAATGATTTTATGGAACAGGAAACAACGTTTGAGTATAATTCACTGTCTTGCTTTTTGCAACTTGAGAATCTTGATACCGACAACAAACAGACCACACCAAAGGATTCTATATTTCGAGATGTAAGCGTTCTTAAATTATATTATGATATTTTACGTAATGTAGAGAAAGATCCATTTAAATATTGGAATATCTATGCTTTACGAAATTATCTTTGGTATTTTTATGAGCTTTCTCAATCTATGTATAGCTCAATACGCCATATTATACCAAACCCATTAAATATATTTGTATCATCTGGTTTTGCTATTTTCTTTACCGGGTTATATAGCAAATTAAAGAATAAAGGCTCTAAAGAAGGAATATTTATAGTTTGCAAAAAACAAGAAGATGAAACTATCAATAGATGTGTTATGTCTTATTCTGAACTTTTAGCTTCAGATTTTAAAGAAGGCTTAGACCAAATAACAATGAAGTCAACATTTGAGGAGTATCTTCCTTTAGCTATTGAAGGTGCTCCAGCAACTATAGAAAAAATAGAAGGTTTTTCAAACGATGAATATAATAACTATGAAATGTATGATAATGGAAATTATAAGGATACAAGGCTTCATATTTTAATTGATGGGGTGGATAATATTCCTAATGATTATTTTAGGATTCTTTATGGTATATGTCCTGGTAATAAGTATGTTGATTTGAACAACAAAAAACGGATAGTTTTAGAATCTGTTCAAAAAGGAACAAATGAATTTAATAACTATCAGAATGCTATGATAGAGGCTATTAATAAGGCTATTGAGACTGCAAAAAATGATAATAATTTTAATCAATTGCCATTAAATTTTTATTCCAATCCGAAAACTATTGGTAATCCATTTCAGTATTTATTACCAATTGATTTTACAGGAACGGGGAATCCTGATTTCTGTGCTTGTATATCCGTTGATGCAAAAGGAACTGGAAGATTGAAGACCATATTAAATATGAATGAGGTCTATGGTAATGTGAGAGTTTTTGGCATGGATGCTGTAGAATCTGTAAAGGATTGGTGGGTTTAGACATTATTAAATAATTGGCAAGATGCGTCAAGTAAAAAGCAATATTTTTAATGGAGATAGTTATAAAGCGATTTTTGCACGGGCAATCTACAAGCGACTCATGAGTCGTGAGTGGGTTACTCTTGCAGAGATAATGAGTGACTATCTTGGAGAGCCATGCGAGAATCCATCGAAAGAAGAGCACTATGGAGAACTTAAAAAGGCTTTCGGTGAGATAAAGGTGCTTATTATAGAGAAAGTGGGTAAAGACAGCATTGAGGTAGAAGGCAACAATCGTAGCCAACGTTTTCGCTATATGGGTGATGTGGAGAATCCTTTGTCCGACTTGTACAATTATGGTAGGGTTATCCGTGATTTGAAAACGTATTGGCAATTCTGCCAAGACTCTGCCGGGTTCTTTCCTGAATCATGGTTGGAATACTTCTTCAAAGAATGTCAAGACCTTTTGGAGATTAAGAAGAAAAAGGAAGATGGCGAACAGGTGTTGAGTGCCAGCTTGGATAGAAAGCTAACGAATATAGAATTGCTGCCGTTTCTTTATGAAACAATTATCCAAAAGAAGGTCCTGCAGATTGAATACAAACCATACAACAAGAAATGCCAAACACAGATCGTTCATCCCCATATGTTGAAGGAATTTAATGGAAGATGGTATTTGTTCGGTTATGAGGAAGGTGATGTACCTATGCATATTTGCAATATAGCCTTAGATAGGATATGTGCGAAGCCGAAAACATGTAATGGCGTGACATACCTGTCAGCACCAAAAGGATTCTACGATAAATATTTCAAGAATCTTGTTGGCGTAACTCATTATAAGAAAGCAACGGCATTTCAGATTCGTGTGCGAGCTCATAGCAATTATATGTTTAAACTGACAGAAACTAAGCCTATACACCAAAGCCAGCAGACAACCATCCCTTTCGGTAAGCATGAAGACGGAGAATATGGCGAGTTTACAGTCTATGTTGAGCTAAACAATGAGTTTATAGGTCGTATCCTGCAAATGGGAGCTGGTCTTGAGATTGTTGGTCCTGATGAAGTGAGGAGAGAGTTCAAAAAACGTACGGCTGAGCTTGCCAAGCTGTATGAATAGCAAAGACGAGAGTGTAAAAAACATCTAATTTTACACTCTCATGTCCGTTAATTATCCCACCGCAGGCTATTCATGGGAGTATTGGTATCGTCCGCTCTCTTCTAATATGGACTTGTATTGTTCACAACAATTCAATATCTTTGTCATGGATAAGGCTTTCAGTAATCTAAAAGTCACTTTCATTGTGCTTGTTTGCACTATCTCTTAACCATTGAAACTAACTATTCGCTGTTTATGATTGACGAATAATAGTTGCCATATTTTTATCTTTTATAATGGATATAAATCGGAAATATTTTATTTTTATCTTCTATAAAATACAAAAAAGGAGTTCCCTATGCAATATAGTTTTAGATAATCCGTTATCTAACAATCCGCAAAAACGAAAATGCTGATAATCTTTGTGGATGTAGTAAGATTTGAAGCAAAAAGTGTAACATCAAAACGATTAATTATGAGAAGAATTGCATTTTATCCAGTAGGAGGCGAGCGTGTTAGTCTACCAGAGAGGCATATCAAGGCTTATGTAGACGATTATTGTCACGAGTTTGGACAGACGGATACAGACACAAAGTTGATGCATCTGCTTTATGTTGCCGACAAGGGCTTTGATATTTTATCGCATATTCGTGAGTTTTTAGACAATCATCCTGAGATTGCCCAAGATAGTATCAAGCAAACATTGGCGTATTTCGTTTCGCATCTTAGATACCCTGAAGGCGATAGATATGTGGATGACCGGTTTGCAATGGCTAATTATCTTAAAGAAACACTTAGCTTAGAGAAGGTGTTGGATCTTCTCATGATGGAGATTAGATTGAGATTCTCTTATACAGAAGACGATAAGTCTGTAAATTTTACGCAGAAATATCTTAGATGGGATAGATTGGCTTCGTTGAAAAAGTCTTTGACAAGTGAAGAACTACTCAAACGAATTGTCAATCCGTCAGGATTTTACTGCGTTTCAGAATCAGATATTGTTAAAGAAAATCTTTGGCCTACGCTGGTTGGAGAATATATGCGTTCTCATTGGTATAATGAGGATATAAAGATAGTCTATCCAAATCCTTATGAAGAACAGGTAATAGATGAGTTCAACCGAAATGCAAAGGAAGATTATAAGTATGTACTTGGTGCTCCTGCTGAGCCATGGAGAGGTAACCCGCTCAAGGCGAAAGTTGTTATTCTTAGCTTAAATCCTGGATTTAAGTTGGGAGTGAATGATAATGTGCAATATGAAAGATATAGGGCACCTTTAGAGGATGCTATGGCGGAGTTGATCAATACGCTGTCATTTCAAGTGAGAGGATTGCTCACCCCACAGGAATCTTATGTTAAGAGTCATGAAGAGTTCAAGGAAAAATATAGCATGGAGGGTTCCCAAGTCCTTTGTGGCGATGCATTGAATGAAATCGGTGACTATTATTGGTATAACAATATTAATCGCCTCAATATAAATCATCAGAAAGAATATGAGTTTTTCCGAAACTTTGCAATAGTTCAGTATTGTGCTTACACTTCTGTTTCTTTTAAGGATTTTCCAAGGGGTGTTGTGTTGCCATCTCAGGAATTAACGAAGAAACTAATTAGATATTTGGCTTATGAAAGAGAAGATGTGGGGTTTGTTATTATGCGAAGTGCAGCAAAATGGAAGGAATTATTAGATGCTGATGTTTGGGAAAAAATGCAATCACGTCTTATCGTTAATAAGAACATGAGTCAGTCTTTGTCTGAGAATAATCTTGGTAAAAAGAACTTCAATATGCTCATAGAGTATTTGAAATAACTGAAGAAAGGGTACGAGGGTATCTTAGGTTACTTTTTTAAGTATCTTAAGATACATGGCAAAGTATCTTAAGATAGTTAACGATGTATCGGGAATATACCCTCACCATTCGCCCCAGCCGTGATTTCCTTCAGGAACTGTTGTGGCATGGCAGAAATATCATCGTACTGAAGCCTGAGAGCTTGAGGCAGGAGATGATTGGTATCTTAAAGGATATGACGAAGAGTTATGAGACGGGCGAATGCCTGAATGGGGAGGAATAAAAGAATCCTCAGATTGGGAATACACTGTGTGCCCAATCTGAGGAATTCCTGTTATTTATATTCCTTCAGTCAGGAACTTGCGAAGATGCAGGTGCGTGATGCCCTCATCATCATTTTTGGTGAGCAGAGGGGTCATGGAGATAACGTACTTCGGGTAGTTGTCCTTGATGGCACGGAGATTGCCAAACTCACGCTCTCTGGTTGCATCGTCGGCTATGATATAGGAAGCTTGCACGTAGATGCGTTCGCCGCCTGGTTTGGTACATACAAAGTCGATTTCTCCAGCTTGCAGTTGTCCTACATATACTTGATAGCCCAAGCGTATGAGGTTTTGATAGATGATATTCTCTATCACTTTCTCAATGTCTCCTTCACGTGTTCCCCCGGCAATGGCATTTCTGATGCCGTTGTCTTCGAAATAAAACTTATCGTTGGTTTCAAAGATGCGTTTGCCGTGGATGTCATAGCGGTTCACCTTGTGCAGGATATAGGCTTCACAAAGGAAGGATATGTAATTGATGATAGCCGTGGACGTTATAGATTCGCCTTGTGATTTCATATATTTGGCGATACTGTTGGCGGAAATCAACTTACCGGTGTTGTCTGCGAGAAAACGTACTAAATTCTCTAAGAATGGCACGTTTCTTATTTGGTTGCGCATAATGACATCCTTAAGTAAGACGGTATGGTAAATATCCATCTGGTATTCACGTGCATCATCCTCTTCCAGTCCTATCTTTGCCAGACCAGGCAAGCCACCATACTGAATGTACAGAGCAAGTGCTTCGTCATTATCTGATAGTTGATGAAATTCCAGAAACTCGTTATAGCTCAGCGATTGGATATAGATTTCCTTATATCTGCCACCGATGAGTGTGCTCAGTTCATTGCTCAGCATGCGGGCATTGCTACCTGTGATGATAATGTCGGTGTTGGGTTCTGTGCGATAACTTCGAATGGATCGTTCAAATTCCCTGATGTCTTGTATCTCATCGATAAGGATATAGTTATGTTTATCGGACTGAAAGTGCTCTCCGATATAGTCGTTGAGATCCTGATAGGTCTGAATGTTGTCAAACTCTCTTTTCTCCTTATCTATAAAGATGATATTGTTGCAGTCATCTGCCTTCTTGCGGTCACGAATCATTTTCATCATGCAGCTTTTACCTACACGACGTTGACCTACTAATACGATGATAGTCTCCTTACCAAGATACCTTTCTATCTTGTCGATATATGATTGACGAATAATAGTTGCCATATTTTTATCACTTATAAATGAAATTTTCTGCAAATATACGATTTTTATCTTTTATAATGGATGAAAATCCTAAATATTTTGCTTTTATCTTCTATAAAAGATAAAAAATGGCGTTTTATTCTCATTTTATGATAATCATAAAGTGATTATTTATCTTCCTTCAGATACCAGTCTTTGATGTAGCCGGAATAATGTTTGGCAAACTCCTCGGCTTGGCCGGGAGCGCAGGCTTTCACCTTTCTGGCTGGAATACCCGCCCAAATCTCATGTGCAGGAACCTTGGTGCCATGGGTAACTACAGCACCTGCTGCAATGATAGCTCCTTCACCGATATCAGCCTTGTCAAGCACGGTGGCATTCATTCCGATGAGTGCGCCTTTTCTAACGGTAGCTCCATGAACGATGGCACCATGTCCCACAGATACATCATCCTCCAGGATGCAAGGCATCGTACCGGTTTGATGGATGCAGGCGCAATCCTGTACATTCACTCTGTTTCCACATCTGATGGCATCCACGTCAGAGCGCAATACCGCACTATACCAGATGCTGCAGTCATCACCAAGAATACAGTCGCCGGTCAGTACGGCGTTCTCAGCGATAAAACAATTCTTTCCCCATTGAGGATTTTTTCCCTCTACTGTCTTTATAATAGCCATATTGAATATATATTTAAATTTGGGTGCAAAGGTAACAAAAATATTGAAATCACCTTATACTATTTCAGATACTTCTTCAGCCACAAATCGAAGAACTTGTCATATACCACGTAGGCATCATCCTGCTGGGTGATGAAATCTTTCTCCAGCAATCCCTTCAGGGCGGAATTTACAGAGCTTGGCGACGGGAGATGATATTTCTTTGCGAAGGCTCCGCTCTTTACGCTTCTGGCTTCGCCCTCTGCAGAGATGGCGATGAAGACATTGCGCTGCTTTTCTGGCATCTGGCGCAGAAGGGTCTCGTAGGTGTCTGATGCCATGTTGAGATTGTAGTTGATGGCGTCATCTACCATATCCAGAGTGCAGGTACCCTGTTCGGGAGTCTTGAGGAAGAGAACATTCATTACTCGCTGGATGTATGAAGTGACACCACCGAAACGGGCGAAGAGTTCTCCGATAATGGCAGTATCTAGATGTTTGTTGCGCTCCTCGAACTTGGCTGTGGCAAACTCCTTGTATTTCTCAATATCCAGTGGCTTCAGGTTCATCAGCGTTACGCTCTGATAGAATGGGCGGGCAGGAGATGTGAACATTTCTGCCATCAGATGGCGGTGAGAACCCGAGAAGATGAAGTGGGCATTGGTGCAACGCTGAATGTAGGTACGGAGTAAAGCTTCTATGCGGTTGTCGGCATAGTTGGTGATTTGCTGAAACTCGTCGATGGCAACAAGACATGGCTTGTCGGCTTGGTTGAGATAAGCGAATATCTCATCAAGCGTAATTTCGGGATTTACTATGTTGCCGATGCCTATTCCCCAAACTGGAGCCCCGTTGATATCGAAAGAGATTTCTGAACGGAGAGAAGAGAGTGCTATCAGGAATTTCTCCCAAGCGCTTCTGCCTTTAGGGCGAAGTTCATCAATAATGGCTTTGCCGAACATATTGACCAGATCGCTGACGGAATTGGTTGAATAGATGTCTATGATAAAAGTATAATAATCTTTTTGGATGACTGGCTGGGCAAAGCAATGGTGAATCAGCTCTGTCTTTCCGATGCGTCGAGGGGAAATCAGAGCCATGTTATTCTCATTGGTCAGCATCTCTGTGATGTGCTGGGTTTCTTCCACACGGTCGCAGAAGTATTCCGGACCGGCGTAACCATTTGTGACAAAAGGATTCTTCATTACCATATCTATACCTTATTATATATTCAACGGCTGCAAAGATAATGCAAAGGAGCGCAATGTAAGCTTGCTTACAAATTGCCGAGTGCAGCTTATCTTCTGCAAAGATACAACTTTTATTCCGATTATCATAAAGTGATTATCATAAAATGATAATAAAATAAGGAATTTTATCATTTGATGATTATTATAAATTGATAATTATGATATGGAGACCCCTTTAATGTCAATAGAAAAAGGGTTGCAATCCTCGAAAAGATGGATTACAACCCTTTATACCTTAATTATATATAAGAGTTAAGATAACTCTATCAAATATTCATTTGTGGAAGCTGATTACAGTTGAGCCAACTCTACAACCTTATCTACTGCAGCGCTCAAGCCGTCCTTGTTCTTACCGCCAGCCTGAGCATAGTGAGGCTGACCGCCACCGCCGCCCTGAATCAGCTTGGCAGCTTCGCGAATCATCTTACCAGCATTCAAACCGTGATCCTTTACCATATCATCGCTGAACATTACGCTGAGCATAGGCTTGTCGTTATAAACAGAACCTACTACGCAGATCATGTTCTCTGGCAATGCCTCGCGAACCTTGAATACCAAATCCTTGGCAGCTGCTGGCTCCATTGGCAATACGGCTGTAACAACCTTCACACCATTGATTTCTTTTGCATTCTCTACAAGCTTATCCTTGGCACGCTCTACAGCCTGAGCCTGGAACTTCTCAACATCCTTCTTCAAGGCATCGTGCTCGTCGATGTACTTTCTGATGACACCTTCGAGATCCTTGGCGTTGTTGAACAAGCCCTTCAAGGCTACGATGGTATCCTGCAAACCGTAGATAGCCTCCTCGCAAGCCTTGCCAGTCAAAGCCTCGATACGGCGGATGCCGGCTGCTACGCTGCTCTCAGAGATAATCTTGAAGAAACCAATCTTACCTGTGCTCTTGGCATGAATACCACCACAGAACTCGGCAGATGGACCGAAGCGAACCACACGAACCTTGTCGCCATACTTCTCGCCGAAGAGGGCGATAGCGCCAAGTTCCTTAGCCTCCTCAATAGGAGTATCGCGGTGCTCATCCAATGGATAGTCGGCACGGATCATCTCGTTTACCATGTGCTCTACCTTGCGGAGCTCCTCATCAGTTACCTTCTGGAAGTGAGAGAAGTCGAAACGCAAGGTGTCCTTATCTACATAAGAACCCTTCTGCTCTACGTGGTCGCCCAAAACCTGCTTCAGGCAGTAATCGAGCAAGTGGGTAGCTGTATGGTTGGCTGCACTTCCCTCGCGGTTCTTGATATCTACGCAAGCCATGAAATCTGCGTTTACATCCTTTGGCAACTCCTTTACGATGTGGATGCTTTGGTTGTTCTCGCGCTTGGTGTCGATAACCTGGATGGTCTCATTCTCGCTAACGAGTACACCCTTGTCGCCAACCTGTCCACCCATCTCACCATAGAATGGAGTGTTGTCGAGTACCAGCTCATAGAAAGAGTTCTTCTTCTGAGTCACCTTGCGGTAGCGCAGGATGTGGCACTCATATTCTGTATAGTCGTAACCCACGAAGTTCTGGTCGCCTTCTTTCAAAACCTCCCAGTCGCCGTTCTCTACAGCAGCAGCATTGCGGGCACGTTCCTTCTGCTTCTTCATCTCCTCGTCGAAGCCTGCAGCATCTACGGTGTAACCATTCTCACGGCAGATAAGCTCTGTCAGGTCGAGAGGGAAACCGTATGTATCGAAGAGACGGAATGCGCTTACGCCGTCGAGCTGAGTCTCGCCATGAGCCTTGAGCTCGTCCATATCGCCATTGAGGAGGTTGATACCTTTCTCCAATGTGCGGAGGAATGAATCCTCTTCCTCTTTCATCACGCGGGTGATGAGTTCCTGCTGAGCTGGCAACTCTGGGAAGGCTGCACCCATCTGCTCTACCAATACATTGACGAGCTTGTACATGAATGCCTGCTTCTGACCGAGGAATGTGTAAGCGTAACGTACGGCACGGCGCAAAATGCGTCGGATTACGTAACCTGCCTTGGCGTTGCTTGGCAACTGACCATCGGCGATAGAGAAGGCTACGGCACGGAGGTGGTCGGCGCAGACACGCATAGCGATGTCAATCTTCTCCTGCTCATCCTTGCCCTCGCCATTCTCACCAGTAGGAGTAGTGAAGCCATACTTCTTGCCAGAGATAGTCTCGATTTCCTTGATGATTGGCTGGAAGATATCAGTATCATAGTTAGAGTGCTTGTCCTGCAACATGCGAACCAAGCGCTCGAAGCCCATACCTGTATCGATAACGTGCATTGGGAGTGGTTCGAGAGAACCATCAGCCTTGCGGTTGTACTGCATGAACACGATGTTCCAGATTTCGATGACCTGAGGGTTATCCTTGTTTACCAACTCACGGCCTGGCACCTGAGCCTTCTCCTCTGGAGTACGGGAATCCACGTGAATCTCTGAGCAAGGACCGCAAGGACCTGTATCGCCCATCTCCCAGAAGTTGTCGTGCTTGTTACCGTTGATGATGTGGTCGGCTGGCACGTGCTTAGCCCAGTAACCTGCAGCCTCGTTGTCGCGTTCCAGACCTTCCTCCTTGCTACCCTCGAATACGGTAACGTAGAGATCGGCAGGGTTAAGCTTTAAAATTTCAGTAAGATACTCCCATGCCATATCGATGGCACCCTCCTTGAAGTAGTCGCCGAAGCTCCAGTTACCGAGCATCTCGAACATGGTGTGGTGGTAAGTATCGTGACCCACCTCTTCGAGGTCGTTGTGCTTACCGCTTACACGGAGACATTTCTGAGTATCAACACGACGAACATCCTTGCCTGGGTCTTTTGTACCGAGGATGATGTCTTTCCACTGGTTCATACCAGCGTTTGTAAACATCAGCGTTGGGTCATCCTTGATAACCATTGGTGCTGATGGAACAATCTTGTGGCCTTTACCTTCGAAGAATTTCTTGAAGGATTCGCGCACTTCATTAGCTGTCATCATATCTTTTTTATATTTATCTTTAATTTCTTTTTCCTGTTTGGGAGAGGGGATTGAGTGTCCTCTCAGAAAATATTTTTGCCCTTTAGGGCATTTTCTTCCGAAAATCTTTGCAAAGATAAGAAGAATTGTTTAATTTTGCAACTAAATTAATTATTTTTGAAATTAAAGACGGAAAAAATGGCAATAATTCCAGATAAAACAACGAAATTGTACTATTCTATCAAGGAAGTAGGTGAAATGTTTGGTCTAAACGACTCTACGTTGAGATATTGGGAAAAGGAGTTTCCTTTTCTCAAACCGAAGGTTGCTGGCAACAAAGTGCGCCAGTATACCGATAAGGATATTGAGCAGGTAAGGCTCATCTACAACCTTATCAAGGTGAAGGGATTGAAGATTGCGGCTGCCCGTAAGTATCTGAACCAAAACAGAACGGGTGCCGAGAAATCTTCTGAAGTTCTCGACACCCTTATTTCTGTAAGAGACCAGCTCAAAGAACTCAAAAAGCAGCTCGATGGACTGGTTTAGTAACTTTGGACTTTATGATTAGCTAGGGTTACCACGCTTCTTCGCCGAAGACATTCTTGATGGTAACTTTAGATGCTTCTTTCTTGGTGAGCTGACGGCTCCAGGCTACGCGTGCCTTGGTTGCAGCACCTGAACCGTGGTTGTTATATTCGCTGTAGCGGGCTGTCTGTTCGTTGCTATGCTTGCCCCAGTTGTGCCATCCTTCTGGACGGATGTGGCTGCCCATTTCGCAATTCATGAAGAGGGTAGCTGCATAAGGGCGCCATGGGCGGCCCAGATAAACCTTGTCTATACCTGGCTCGGCGGTAAGCTTGCACTTGTTGAATACATAGCCATATTCCTGACCGGCAGGACTGGATGCGGCTGTGATGTAGCTGTTGGCCTTGCTGCGAATCTCACAATTCTCAAACCATGCTCTTCCCGGACCAAAGATGAAATCGGTGGTTCCTTCGATGTAGCAATCATAGAAGGCTGAACGGTTGTTGGCTATACCTGTATAAACGGTATCCTGATTGCCCAGCAGACGGCAGTTCTGAACCAGGATATGATCGCCTTCAAGATGCAGGGAGACAGCTTGTCCCAGTTTGGCAGCATTGTTCTCAATGGTGATGTTCTTCAGGGTGATGTAACTGCCCTGTACCTTCAGGGTATAAGTGCGGAATGTACCCATCGGTTTACCCTTTACAGCAGCTTCTGAATCGAGTCCACCTGTAGGCATCTTGATGTTGGCATGATCGTCCCATGTAATGATAGTGTTATCACGGTCTTCACCACAGATGGTGATGTTGGTGAGCCATGAAGGGAGGATGAGTTTCTCCTTGTACACGCCTTTCTTTACGTAGATTACCTTGCTGTAATCCATGAAAGCACGACATACTTCGATGGCTTCGTCGATGGTGCGGAATTCGCCGGTACCATCACGGGATACTACAATCGTGTCGGGGTTGTCATACTTGTTGGCTGCTGCCAGAGGCAACAGGGTCAACATCATTAAAAATGATAAGAATAATTTTTTCATATTGTTTTTAAGTTTGTTGTTTTGAATCTGTTTTTATAAGATGTTGAAATCTGTATGATTTCATAGAGAATCGCCAGATTTTAAATCCGGCGATTCTCTATTATTTATCTTTTCTTTATTATCATAAACTCCTAAGTTACAGGATCCTCTGTACTTCTTGCAGATCATCAATATTTCGGAGTTGGTTCATAATGGTCTTAACTTCTTCGCGGTCGTGAACACGGAGTTCGATGGTACCGTCGAAGATGCCGTTGTCGCTACTGATAGTTACCTTGTGGATATTGATACCCAACTGGTCGCTAATCACCTTACTTACATCCAGCAGCATGCCCTTACGGTCGATACCCTTGATTTCGATGGTAGCATCGAAGAGTATCTGCTTGTGCATGTCCCATTTGGCATCTACGATGCGGTTGCCGAAACTGGACTTCAGTTTGGCTGCTATGCTGCAAGAGCGCTTATGGATTTCGATGCGGTTCTTGTTGTCGATAAAGCCCATAACGTCATCGCCAGGAATCGCATGGCAGCAGCTAGGGAAGATAAACTGGTTGATGTTCTCCTCGGTCAGGATGAGTGGCTTCTTCTTGTTGAAGTCTTTGCCCACCACGAAAAGATCCTGAGGCTTCACGATGCCTTTTTCTTGAGCCTTCTCCTTGCTCTTGCCCAGGAATGGGATATAATTGCGCCAGCTGCTGGTCTGCTGTTTTTTAGGCTTGCCCTGCAACTCATCGAAGTCTTTATCGCCTAGGATAATCTGATGGTCTCCCAATGACTGGAAGAGGGTTTCAGGCTTCTGGATATTATGAAAATCGCATAGGCGGTCTACCACCGACGCACTCATCTCGATGCTGTTCTTCTTGAGCCATTCGGTGAGTATGTTTTCTCCCTTCTTCTGAACCTCTCGTGAATCGCGGCGCAGGATGGCCAGAATCTTGCTCTTTGCCTTGGCCGAACTGACGAAGTTTACCCATTCTTCCTGTACATGCTGGCTCTTGGAAGTAAGAATCTCAACCTGGTCGCCACTTTGCAGCTTATGGCTCAGCGGAACCAGCTTATGGTTTACCTTGGCTCCGATACAGTGGCTGCCCAGGAAGGTATGAATCTGGAAGGCGAAGTCGAGGGCAGTACAGCCTGCCGGCATCGTCTTGATTTCTCCCTTTGGTGTGAAGACGAAGATTTCTGAAGCATAGAGGTTCAGCTTGATGGCATCGAGGAAGTCCATGGCATCCGGCTGCGGATCGTCCAGAATCTCCTTGATGGTGCTGAGCCAGTCGTTCAGCTCGTTCTCATCTTCTGTATATTCACCTTCGTTTCCTTCTTTGTATTTCCAGTGGGCAGCAAACCCCTTTTCTGCTACCTCGTCCATACGGTCGGAACGGATCTGCACTTCTATCCATCTTCCCTGCTTACTCATCAGGGTAACGTGGAGTGCCTGATAACCGTTTGCTTTCGGATGGTTCAACCAGTCGCGTAGACGGTCAGGATGGCTTTTGTAGATTTTGCTGATGGCTACGTAGATATTGAAACATTCGTTTACTTCGTTTGCTCTTACCTTTGGCGTAAAGATGATGCGCACAGCAAGAATGTCGTAAATCTCATCGAAGGTAACGTGCTTGTTCTGCATCTTGTTCCAAATAGAATAAGGGCTCTTCACACGTGCTTTGATTTTGTATTCTACGCCTAACTTGTCGAGTTCTTCGCGGATAGGTGCAGTAAAACTCTCGAAGAGGGTATCGCGCTGCGATTCGGTATCGGCAAGTTTATGCTCTATGTTGGCATACTCCTGTGGATGGTCGTAGCGGAAGCTGAGGTCTTCGAGTTCGGTCTTGATCTTGTTCAAGCCCAATCGGTTGGCGAGAGGTGCATAAATATACAAGGTTTCGCCCGCAATCTTGTATTGTTTGTTGGCTGGTTGCGATTCCAGCGTGCGCATGTTGTGCAGGCGGTCGCAAATCTTGATAAGGATAACACGGATGTCATCGCTCATAGTGAGCAACAGTTTTTTGAAGTTTTCTGCCTGTGCTGATGCCTTATCGCCGAAGATTCCACCACTGATTTTGGTGAGTCCATCAACGATTTGTGCCACCTTGGCTCCAAAGATGTTTGAGATATCTTCTACTGTGTAGTCGGTATCTTCTACCACATCATGAAGCAGTGCGGCACAGATGCTCGTTGAGCCGAGCCCCATCTCCTCGCAGGCTATCTGAGCCACGGCGATAGGGTGCATGATATATGGTTCGCCCGACAGGCGCACACCTTTGTGCGCCTGTCGGGCGAAATTGAATGCCTTGGTCACTATATCTACCTTCTTGCGGTGTCGCGAACTCAGGTAGGTGTCAAGCAGGTGTTGAAAGGCATCGCCAATCAACTGGTTATCAGCCTGCTCTCTTTCGAGGTCTTTCAAGTTCTGGTCATCCATAGTGGGTCTCTCCAATAAATAATGTTCTTAATTAGACTGAAAAAACTACAGCGGACGTAGTTCTTTTATTTCACTTTGATTTTCTTTCCGGCACGGATACTGTTACCCTTGATGCCGTTCAGTTTGCGCAGTTTCTTAACGGTTGTTCCGTGGCGTGCTGCTATTTCAGAAAGGGTATCACCATTCTTGATGGTAACACTCTTGCTGCCTTGTTTTCTGTTTCTGCCTCGTTTGCTGCTCTTCTTGCTGCGTGAATAAGCACTGTGGCGACTGTAGCTGCTTCGTGGGCGGCTATAGGTAGGCTGTGCATCGTTGACATCTACTATAGCGCGCTTCTGGAAGAGTTCGTCGGCTCTGTAAGCACAGATGCTGTCCTGCTGGTCGATGAAACTACCGATGAGGGTAGATGGAAGACGCAATACCATCGGATGGTTCAATCCGTTGATGATATCATGACGATACTGTGGATTCAGATTGCGCAGGTGCTCGATGTTGATGTTCAGCACTTTGGAAATCTGCTCCAGGTGGATATCTTTTGATACTACGATAGTGTCTGTCTTTACTGGCAGTTCGCTTACCATAGGGCAGATGTTATGATCGCAGTAGTAGTTCATGATGTAGTTGGCAGCGATGAAAGCTGGTACATATCCACGTGTTTCCTTTGGCAGATATGGATAGATGTTCCAGTAGTCGGCGTTGCCTTTTGCACGATGGATGGCCTTGTTGACATTGGTTGGACCGCAGTTGTAAGCTGCAATCACGAGGCTCCAATCGTCGAATATTTTGTACAGGTCGCTCAGATAGTGAGCGGCTGCATAGGATGCTTTTACCGGGTCGCGGCGTTCATCGATGAGTGAGTTTACTTCCAGACCATATCGCTTGCCGGTAGGCAGCATAAACTGCCATAAACCTGTGGCACCAACGCGTGATACAGCTTTAGGGTTAAGTGCCGATTCGATAACTGGCAGATATTTCAGTTCCAGTGGCAGGTTGTAAGCCTCTAATGCCTCTTCGAAAATAGGCATGTAGAAGTTGCTTGCTCCCAACATGAAACTTACCGAACGGCGTAGTTTGCCGCTGTATCGGTCTATGAATTTCTGTACTACCTCATTGTATGGCATTTCGATGATGGTAGGCATTCTCTTCAGACGGTCGATATACACTTCCTTCTCAAAGACAGGGTTTACATCGCGGTATTTGCAGGTTGTATCTGCCATCATGTAAGTCTGTGCATTGTAAAGGTGGAGCAGGCTATCGAGGTTATCTTCCATTCCCTCAGGTACTTCGATTTCCTCCTGCTTTCCGTCTTTGTCGGTAACGGTGATGATATCATCGTTATCTGTTTCTTCTGTAACGTCGGTTTGGGCATGAATGCCTTGTAAGCTGAACAGCATCGCTGCTGCCATGACTAGTATTTTCTTCATATTGATGTTTTATCTCGTCTATGTTTCTAATTTCTATTTTGCGTTATAATATATATAGGTGTATTCTAACTCCTCACGCATTAAAATGTGAGTGAGCAACTTACGCCGAGGCTTCCAGACCGCAGCGGATTGGCAGTCTTGTTGCCGTTATTCAGCATGGTAGGCTCTATTCTGAGCGAGAGATCATCGGAGATGTCAAATTCCGAGAGCGATGCATCTACGTAGGCATCAATCACTGAGAAGGCATAGATGCCTATCATGACGAAGGTTCCCAAGTCTCTCCAACGGCGATATTTATCTTTTCGCTTGCGGAAGATTTCCTTATAGCGTTCTATGTTCGATTCGTTGATCTGGGCACCCAAGTGCAGAAACTGATTGTAGCTCTGGGTGTTGGGGTCATCGTCCATAATATCCATGTAGGCTTGCGAATAGTCGTGATACATCTGGTTGTTCCAGGTGATGGCGTATGTACAGCCTACGAAACCGCCATAGATGAAAGGCAGTTTCCAATATTTGCGATTGTATATCTGTCCGGCACCAGGTAATACAAGTGCCAACCACATGGCACGCTTGGTATCAGGTCGCCAGGTTGCCCAGTTGCGCTTTTTGCGTACAGGCTTTGCTGATTGGGTGAGGCTTGCCAGTTTGCTGCTGTCTTGTGCGGTAAGCATCGAGTCTATGGCTATTTTTGCCGAGTCGGCTGATGCAATGGTTGGCACATCGGTCACTTGTTTTTTTTGTTTCGACTTCTGTGCCTGTGCGCCCATCGGTGCCAGAAGCAGCAGGGTTGCCAAACAGATTTGTGATATACTGAGTTTCACTTTTATTCTTGCTTTAACTGATCGAAAACATTCATGATGTGCTCCAGCTCCTCTTCGTTGGCGAATGGAATGCTGATTTTTCCCTTGCCCTTAGCAGAGCAGGTGAACTGCACTTTTGTATTGAGAAACTGTGACAGGCGGTTTTTGAGTTGTGTAAATTCCTCAGACATCTGAGCCTTAGCCGTGATGGTTTTCTTACCGCTCTCGATGTCTTCTCCGCTCTTGAGTCGCTGTACCATCTCTTCAACCTTTCTTACTGAGTAGCCGTTCTTTTGTATCTCCTTGAACAACTTGATTTGCAGCGAAGGTGAGTCGAGGGCCAGTAGGGCACGGCAATGACCCATGTCGATTTCTTTCTTCTGTAGTGCCATCTGCACCTGGGCAGGAAGTTTGAGCAGTCGCAGATAGTTGGCGATAGCTGCACGGCTCTTGCCCACACGTTCTGAAATTTTCTCCTGTGTCATACCCTCGTTTTCCAGAAGGTGTTCGTAGGCGAGTGCTATTTCTATGGCGTTGAGGTCTTGGCGCTGGATATTCTCTACGAGCGCCATTTCCATTACGTTCTCATCGCTGATGGTGCGGATGTATGCAGGGATAGCTGTCAGCCCCGCAAGTTGTGAAGCGCGCCAGCGGCGTTCACCGGCGATAATCTGAAATCTGTTTTCTGAAACCTGTCTTAAGGTGATAGGCTGGATGATGCCTATGGCCTTGATGCTTTCGGCGAGCTCATGTAGGGCTTCGTCGTCAAACTCCCGGCGTGGCTGATTGGGATTCGCCTCAATCTGGTCGAGAGGAATTTCATTGATGGTACTGCTGCCCTGGGTGCGCACTCCCTCGGTAGAGATGAGGGCATCGAGTCCGCGTCCTAAAGCGTTGCTCTTTGTACCGTTGTTGTATTTCTTGTGTACTGCCATTTTTTTTACTTTTAATTTTGAACATTGAACTTTCTAAAAGAGTTCAATTTCCAAATCTTAACTATTCTTGTTGATAATCTCCTTTGCCAAGGCCAGATGGTTCTTGGCTCCATTGCTTTCTGCATCGTAAAGGATAACTGGGAGACCATGGCTCGGACTCTCGCTCAGCTTCACGTTGCGCTGGATTACGGTCTTGAACACCAATTCCTGGAAGTGGCGTTTCACCTCGTCGTATATCTGGTTGGCAAGGCGTAGACGACTATCATACATGGTGAGCAGGAAACCTTCTATCTCAAGTTTCGGATTCAGCTTGCTCTTGATTATCTTGATGGTGTTGAGCAATTTGCTGATACCTTCAAGAGCGAAATATTCACATTGAACTGGGATGATGACACTGTCGGCTGCCGTCAACGAATTGACGGTGATGAGGCCGAGCGAAGGCGAACAATCTATCAGGATATAGTCGTATTCGTCACGGATAGGCTGCAGTAATGTCTTAATCACCTTTTCGCGATTTTTGAGATTCAGCATCTCTATCTCGGCACCTACCAGGTCGATATGACTAGGTATGATGTCGAGTCCATCAATGTCAGTGGTGTAGATGGCATCGCGCACGTCTGCATGGTCGATGATGCATTCGTAGAGCGAGCAGTCTACCTCGCTGATGTCCACGCCCAATCCACTGGAAGCGTTTGCCTGTGGGTCGGCGTCCACTACGAGTACCGTTTTCTCTAGCGTGGCAAGCGATGCTGCCAAGTTAATGGTGGTAGTAGTCTTTCCTACACCGCCTTTTTGGTTAGCTAATGCGATGATTTTTCCCATTTTCTTAGTAAATTTTCGGCAAAGATACAAAAATATTGTGAGAAAGTCGCTATCTTTAAAGGTTTTTTCGTACTTTTGCACCAAAAAGAAAGATATTTTTATGGAAAATAAGAAACCGTTAGTATTAATTTCGAATGATGATGGCTATCATGCCAATGGAATCAAGACCCTGGTGAGCTTTCTGAAAGACTGGTGCGACCTGCTGGTTGTTGCACCGGAAAGTGCCCGTTCGGGATTCGCCTGTGCCTTCTCGGCTACTACTCCCTTGCGCCTGAAGCGTCGCCACAATATGGGGAATGATGTTGAGGTTTGGTCATGTAGCGGCACACCGGTTGACTGTGTGAAACTAGCGTTGGATCAGTTTCTTGCTGATCGCAAGCCTGATCTGATTATCGGCGGTATCAATCATGGTGACAATTCGAGCGTGAATAATCATTATTCGGGAACTATGGGTGTAGCTAAGGAGGGCTGTATGCAGCATATTCCAAGCATAGCCTTCAGCAGTTGCAATTATGATGAAAATGCTGATCTCACTCCTTTGCACGATGGGGTACTGAAGGTTGTTAAGATGGTGCTGGAGAAGGGATTGCCAGAATATACCTGTCTGAATGTCAACTTCCCGGCTTTGCCTCCGTTCAAGGGTTTCAAGGGTTGTCGGATGACTCATGGCTCCTGGATCAATGAGGTGGATCATCGCACTCATCCGCATGGATATGATTATTATTGGATGGTGGGTGAATACCGTAATGACGAACCTGAGACAACGGATACCGACCAGTGGGCTGTGAATCATGGTTACATCGCTATTACCCCAACTAAGATTGATGTAACGGATTATGATTGGTTAAAGAATTTTGAATTATGAAGTATTACCTGATAGTAGGCGAGGCTAGTGGAGATTTGCATGCCAGCAGATTGATGCGCTCGTTGAAAAAAATAGACGAGTTTGCTGAATTCCGTTTCTTCGGCGGTGATTTGATGGCTGCTGAAGGTGGCACTCGCGTCAAGCATTTTAAGGAGTTGGCTTATATGGGTTTTGTGCCTGTACTGCTACATTTGGGTACCATCTTTTCGAACCTGAAGAGATGCAAGGAAGATATTGTGAAATGGAAGCCGGATGTAGTGATACTGGTAGATTATCCGGGATTTAATCTCAAGATAGCTAAGTTCTTGAAAAAGAACACCAATATCCCTGCCTATTATTACATTTCTCCTAAGATATGGGCATGGAAGGAGTGGCGGATCCGCAGCATTAAACGTGATATCGTTGAACTCTTCTCTATCTTGCCATTCGAGGTGCCGTTCTTCGAAAAGAAGCACCGTTATCCTATTCACTATGTGGGTAATCCTACGGCTCAGGAAGTAGGGGAGTTCAGGTCGGGATATCATCAGAGTTTTACGGAGTTCTGTCAGGAGAATAATCTTGACACCTATCGTCCTGTTATCGCTTTGCTGGCAGGAAGCCGTCTGCAGGAAATCAAAGACAATCTGCCGGCGATGATTGAGGTGGCTGAGCGTTTTGAAGATTATCAGATGGTGCTTGCCGGTGCTCCTTCGATAGACGATGCTTACTATGAGAAGTTTATCAAAGGTACACCTGTCAAACTGGTGCGTAACAAGACTTATCCGCTCTTGTCGCATGCTACGGCAGCTCTTGTTACCAGTGGTACTGCAACTTTAGAGACGGCTCTTTTCGATGTGCCTCAGGTGGTATGTTATGAAACGCCTGTACCTCATCTCATCCGTTTCGGTTTCAAGCATATCATCAAAGTGAAGTTTATCTCGCTGGTGAATCTTATCGCCAATAAGGAGATTGTGCCGGAGATGCTTGCCGACCGCTTTACGGTTGATGGTATTGCCAACGAACTTTATCAGATTCTTCCGGGAGAACCTGGCAGGGATAAGATGCTGGCAGAATATCAGGAAGTTCGAACTCAGTTAGGCGATAAGGTTGCGCCGGATGAGGCTGCGGGCATCATGTTTGATCTTCTGGTTAAGCGTAGGGAAATGCTTCTCCGTATGGCTCGTGAGCGTGCTGAAGCTGAAGCCAAAGCTGCAGCTGAGGCTGCAGAACGTGCGCGACAGAAGGCGATAGCTGAAGCCGAGGCTGCTAAGAAACGTGCCGAAGAGGAAGCTTTGGCGGCGCAGAAGCGAGCAGAAAAAGAGGCTGAACTGGCAAGAATAAGAGCAGAAAAAGCCCGACTGGCTGCTGAGGCTAAGGCACGTGAGGCTCAGCAGCGTGTTGCCCAGGCACAGTATGAGGCGCAGGAAGCCCAGAAGGGTGAACGCTTTGAAGAAGAACAGGAAAAAGGTGAAATGTTTTGATAAAAATCAATCTCTTTCAGTTCTGCAGCGGATATCAATCCGCTGCAGAACTGCTGACTAAGGCAGATTTGTATCTGCTACCTATGTAGGAGTATTAGCTATCCTAAAAAAAACAAACCCAAAAATATATATTTAATTTTAAACCCTAAAAAAAATGAAAAAACTAATGACCCTCATTTGTGCCCTCTTTTGTATGGCACAAGTGTATGCAGCAAACCCTGTAAAGCAATGGGGACAGTTGCAGGTAAAAGGTGCGCAGCTTTGCGACCAGAGTGGTAACCCTGTAGTGTTGAGAGGCGTGAGTCTGGGATGGCACAACATCTGGCCTCGGTTCTACAACAAAAATGCGGTGAAATGGCTTGTGCAAGACTGGCATGCCAACATCATCAGAGCAGCCATGGGAATTCAGATAGACGACAACTATCTGGAAAATCCAGACTTTGCTCTAAAATGCATTACCCAGGTGGTAGATGCCGCCATCAAGAATGATACCTACGTGATTATCGACTGGCATGCACACAAGATGCATACAGCCGAGGCTAAGGCCTTCTTCGGAAAGATGGCGCAGAAGTATGGTAAATATCCTCATGTGCTTTACGAACTCTACAATGAACCTGTTGAGGATAAATGGGAAGACTTGAAGGTATACGCTAAAACCATCATCACGGAAATCAGAAAGTATGATCCGGATAATATCATCCTGATGGGCTGTCCGCATTGGGACCAGGATATTGATATCGTAGCAAAGAGCCCTATCGAGGGTGTGGAGAATGTGATGTATACCCTTCATTTCTATGCAGCCACCCATAAAGATTATCTGCGTGATAAACTGGAGGCTGCCGTGAAGAGCGGTTTGCCGGTCTTTGTATCAGAATGTGCTGGTATGGAGGCTTCGGGTAATGGTCCTCTGGCTCCTGATGAGTATCAGAAATGGCTCGATGTAATGGAGAAAAACAAGGTGAGTTGGGTAAACTGGTCGGTTTCGGATAAGGATGAAACCTGTTCCATGCTTTTGCCACGTGCCAAGGCTACCGGCAACTGGACAGATGATCTCATCAAGCCATGGGGCAAGATGGTGAAGCAGGCACTGAAGAAATATAATAGATAACAGCATAGTTTATCGCAAGTACTTTCGTGAGCCAACGAAGCTACTTGTGTTTTTTATGGTGATATGAAAAAAAAGAAAGGCAGGGGTTCTTTGAGGAATCCCTGCCTTTCTTTGTGCTTGGCCAAACTAAGGTTTGGCCTTTATCTCATAAAAGATGTATTATCCAAACAACTGGATGGTGTATAGGTAGATTACTGCTGCCGGTATCGCCATGAGCGAAGAGTCGAAGCGGTCGAGCATGCCTCCATGTCCTGGCAGGATGTTGCCGCTATCCTTTACTCCGAGGGTACGCTTGAAGAGGCTTTCTACCAGATCGCCCCATGTGCCGAAGAATACCACAACCAGACCTAAACCTTCCCAACCGAGAATGCTGAGACGGTGGGCTTCGCCATCGTTGGCGATATAGCCGATGATACCTGCTGCTATCAGTACGAATATGCCTCCGCCTATGCTGCCTTCCCAACTCTTGGCTGGACTGATGCGAGGAAAGAGCTTATGCTTGCCGAAAAGCGAACCGCTGCAATAGGCACCGGTATCATTGGTCCAGAGGAAAATGAAAATGCTCAAAGGCAACAGCATGTCGTAATGTATCTGGCCATCGAAAGCTGATGTCTCGAAACTCAATACATTGATCATCGAGAAAGGCAAGGCGATGTACAACTGAGAGAGCATAGTGTAAGCCCAATCGTTGATGGCATCCTTGTTGCCTGTATACAGTTCGCTGATGAAGAGATAGAGGATGGTGAGCAGATAAGGTACGAAAACCACAAAATTGCCCACAATGCCCATGCGGAAACCAGCCACGGCAAGGAAGAAGTAAACACCCGCCACGGTGCTGATGAAACGGTTTACCGTAACATTCTCCTTCTGGTTTACCAGTCCGCAATACTCCCAGATGCTCAATCCGGTAATGAGGGCGAACAGGATAACCATTGCCCTGGGATTGAGAAAGCAAGATACCATGCACATCACGAAAAATACGCCTGTGATGGATCTTATCACTAGATTCTTCTGTTTGTCAGTCATATCGGTTTGTTTTATTCGTTCTTGTTTTCTTCCGAACCTTCATCCTTCTTGGAAGTCTCATCAGAATCTGCATTCTTCTTCTGGTTCTCTTCATGCTCCTTGATGGCAGCCTGAACTTCAGGAAGTTCCTTTACGGCGTCATCGTCTATCTTAGGCTGTTCGTCTTCCATGATTTCCTGCGAACGGCTCAACCAAGGGCGTTTGCCAAAGATATGTTCTACGTCTTCTGCCATAATCACCTCTTTCTTGATCAGAAGTTCTGCTAAGGCATTGTGGCCTTCCTTGTGCTCCATCAGAATGTTCTTGGCACGAGTATACTGCTCGTTGACAATCTTCAGAACTTCCTGGTCTATCTCGCGGGCTGTAGACTCAGAGTACGGACGCTGGAATGCATATTCGTTCCGGTTGTAAAAGCAGATGTTTGGCAACGTCTTGCTCATACCGAGATAAGCTACCATAGCATAAGCACTCTTTGTGGCGCGCTCCAGGTCGTTCATGGCTCCTGACGAAATATGACCGGTGAAGAGTTCTTCTGCGGCACGTCCACCCATTAATGAACACATCTCGTCGAGCATCTGTTCCTTGGTGGTTATCTGGCGCTCTTCTGGCAGATACCATGCAGCACCGAGAGCCTGACCACGAGGCACGATGGTAACCTTGATGAGAGGGTTGGCATACTGGCAGAACCATGAGATGGTTGCGTGGCCTGCTTCGTGGAGAGCGATGCTACGCTTCTCGTCGGCAGTCATCACCTTAGTCTTCTTCTCCAGACCGCCTACAATACGGTCTACTGCATCGAGGAAATCCTGTTTGCACACAGCCTTCTTGTCGTGGCGTGCAGCAATGAGGGCTGCCTCGTTACAAACGTTGGCAATATCTGCACCCGAGAAACCAGGAGTCTGACGGGCCAGTAGATCAACATCTACTGTTTCGTCTATCTTGATAGGTTTGAGATGAACCAGGAAGATAGCCTTACGTTCGTTCAAACCAGGGAGATCTACGTGAATTTCACGGTCGAAACGTCCGGCACGGAGCAAGGCGCTGTCGAGCATGTCTACACGGTTGGTAGCTGCAAGGATGATGACACCACTGTTGGTACCGAAACCATCCATCTCTGTAAGGAGAGCGTTCAAGGTGTTCTCGCGCTCATCATTACCACCCATGGCTGGGTTCTTGCTGCGGGCACGGCCTACAGCATCAATCTCATCGATAAAGATGATACAAGGTGATTTCTCTTTAGCCTGGCGGAACAGGTCGCGTACACGTGAGGCACCTACACCTACGAACATTTCAACGAAGTCGGAACCGCTCATAGAGAAGAAAGGTACGCCAGCCTCGCCGGCAACAGCCTTAGCCAAGAGGGTCTTACCAGTTCCCGGAGGGCCTACGAGAAGGGCTCCCTTTGGAATCTTACCACCCAAGTCGGTATATTTTTGTGGGTTTTTCAGGAAGTCTACAATTTCCTTCACTTCCTGCTTGGCACCTTCCTGTCCGGCCACATCCTTAAAGGTGATGCCGATGGCATTTCCCTTTTCGTACATCTTAGCTTTGCTTTTGCCCACGCTGAAGATGCCGCCGCCCATACCGCCGCTGCCCATACCGCCGCTGAATCTTCCAGACATCCAAAGGATGAAGAATACGAAGAAGAGCAGAGGTGCCAGATTGAAGAGCGTGCTTAAGAAGTCGTTATCCTTCTGGTTGTCGTAGCTGAAGGAGCGTATCTTCTTTTCCTTCAACATCTGGTTGGCATAGCGTTCCACTTCGTCAACCGAGCCGAACTGTACTTTTACGTATGGGTTAGGACCTACAGACTTTGCCGGCATATTGTATACATCGCGCGTATATTTCGGGTTGATGTATATTTTGAGGGTGCTTTCTGTTTTATTGGCCACAACACTGAGCACATAACCCTTGTCTACATACTGTTTGAACTGGGTGTATGTGGCTTCCTTGGCAGCGCTGCCTCCAATCGCATCGCCTCCTCCTGTAAAGAAGAGGATGATCATGGTGATGAGGCAGATGGTGAAAAGCCAGGTCATATTAAATCGTGGCATCTTTGGTCCGCCATTGCCACGAGGCTTCATATTATTGCTTTGTTCCATTTTATTTTATATGTATAACTTTTAGTCGAAAAACAATGTCTGATTCATCATGTAGGATGAGAGAGACTGACTAGTCTAGATTAGGTATATGGGTAAGCTTTGCATCCTCCCATAAATGTTCGAGGTCGTAATAAGCACGTACTTCCGGAAGGAAGATGTGTACTAATACGTCAACAAAGTCCATTGCCACCCACTGGTCGTTGCCGAGACCAGCTACATTTACAGGTTTTTCTTTCAGGTTCTTGCGCACGATGTCTCCTACAGAACCTGCGATAGCTTCAACCTGAGTAGGGCTTCCTCCCTGGCAGATGATGAAGTACTTGGCAATGCTTCCATCGATTTCTGTCAGGTCGGCGATAACAATGTCTTGACCTTTCTTTTCTTGTATACCTTCTTTAATAGTCTCTACGAGTTGTTTAACTGTGTTCATTTATCTTTTCTTTCTTACTTAATTTATATTCTCTATTTTTCTGCAAAGATACATTATTATAATGGAAAATCGACTTAAAAGGCAAAAAAAATGTGGAAAATTAAAGAAATTGCGCTTTTTTTAGAAAAAAGTGCCGAAAAATTTTGTTGGTTCAAAAAAAACTAGTACCTTTGCACTCGCAATTAAGAAAAGAACATCTTGTTTGCTGATATTGGGATATGGTGTAATGGTAACACTACAGATTCTGGTCCTGTCATTCCTGGTTCGAGTCCGGGTATCCCAACAATCAAAAAGTTCTATTTTAAGTTTGGGATATGGTGTAATGGTAACACTACAGATTCTGGTCCTGTCATTCCTGGTTCGAGTCCGGGTATCCCAACTCATACGGTAAGGCATCTTTCAGTAATGAAAGATGTTTTTTTGTTTATAGGAATTCTGTTTTATGGAGTATTCATAACAATAACCCCCAGAGCTTTCGCCCTGGGGTTTATTGTATTTATTTCTTCTCGGCATCAATAGCCTTGATTTTCTGCTTTACCATTTCGAGGTCAGCCTTGAGTTTCTCAATCTTACGGTTCATTTCTTCTACCAGGCTGTTGCCCTTCTTGCTGGCCGTATTGAAGAAACCGAGGTTGTTCTCGTAGGTAGTAATCTCGATGCGCAACTGGTCGTAGCGGCGCAAGAGTTTACCACGCTCATTGCCGAGTGCATTGCCGCCTTCTTTGGCAACATTCTTCAGGTTGTTCTTGAAGTTGTCGAAGTGGCGCTTTGCGTTGGTGGCGTGAAGTTTCTTGTAGGCTGCATCGATAGCCTCATGATACTCTTTATAGACCTTGTCTTTCTCTTTGAAAGGAACGTGTCCAATTGCACTGTATTGCTTGGCAAGATTTTTGAGCTTCTTTTGGAAATCGTTGTCTGAAATCTCTGCAATTACAAGTTCCTTGAGCTGGGCAATAATGTTGCGCTTCTTGTCCAGATTAGCATGTTCCTCGCTGCGTGAACCGGCATTCTGCTTGTTGCGGGCTTCAAAGAACTTGTTGCAGGTATCCAGAAATTCCTTCCAGAGCAATTCGCCTTGTTTGTGAGGTACGGTACCCACCTTCTTCCATTCTTTCTGAAGAGCGATGAACTTGTCGCCAGTCTTCTTCCAGTCTGTACTGTCAGCCAGTTCCTTTGCCTTGTTTACGAGTTGCTGTTTCTTTTCGAGATTGGCAGAGTAGGTATCTTTCAATCCTTTGAAGAATTCTGCCTTCTTGTTGAAGAATTTATCGTTGGCGATGCGGAAACGCTCGAAAATCTTGACGTTCATCTTCTGAGGGGCAAAACCGATAGTGCGCCACTCTTTCTGAATCTCTATGATTTCCTGGGTAACCTTTTCCCAGTCCTTGGCAGTCTTGTATTCTCCTTGGTTGGCAGCCTCTACCTTTTCGCAGAGGGAAGTTTTCTTGGCGAGGTTTTCCTCTTCCTTGGCACGCAGGTCTTCGAAGTGCTGCTGGTGCTTCTTGTTGATAACAGTGCTAGCAGCCTTGAAACGTTCCCAAATCTGCTCTCTCAACTCCTTGGCAACAGGACCGATTTCGCGATATTGCTGGTGGAGGTCCTGAAGCTGGTGGAAGGCAGAAATAACATCCTCTTCCTCATTGAGTTTCTCTGCAGCCTCGCAGAGTTGGGTCTTGGCTTCAAGATTCTTCTTGAAGTCATATTCGCGAGCTTCGCTGTTCAACTTGAGCATGTCGTAGAACTGCTCTACATAGAGCTGATAGTTCTTCCATACCTCGTTTGCCTTGTCTGCAGGGATGTTTTTGATTTCCTTCCATTCCTGCTGCAAGGCCTTGAAGTCCTGATATGATTTGTTGGCCTCCTCCGGTGAGGTGGTCATGGCCTTTATCTTTTCGATAATTTCCTCTTTTTTGCGGAGATTATCTTGTTTTTCTTCTTCTTGTGCCAGGAAGATCTTGGCTCTTTTCTCCTTGATGAGTTGCATCTCAGCCTTGAAGGCTTCTTCGGTGTCATCCGGTAGAAGGATATACTTCTCTGGGTCACCGCCTTTTGCGAGATACTCTTTCATCTGTGCGTCTCTTTCTGCGAGATGAATCTTGTAGAAAGTAGTCTTGAGTAGGTCGAGTTCCTCCTTGTTTGGATTTTCGCTGCTATGAGCGATTTCCTTTACTCTTTCGAGCACTTCCTGCTTGGTGGCATAAGCCTTCTTGGCAGGGTCTTCCAGGGTGCTCTGCTGCAACAGAGCTTTTTCTTGAGAGTCCATCATGTCACTTTGTTTAGTTTATGATTCGAGTTTCTTGGGCCGATAGTCGCTTATCCGCAATTCGACCCCATACAAAATTATATTATTAATAAGTTGCAAACTTAAAAAAAAAAAATCGAATATCATGCCATGATACTCGATTTTTTAATTTTTTTTGTATTTATAATTGCCTTTTTCTTGCTAATCATCGTTTTATGTGCTCTTTCGGGCTACTTAATGCATATCAGAGTGGTATATGCTTAGAGCAGGCGCTTGTATCTAAGGAAGCCCCATGAAAGTGCAGAAACGAGCACGGAGATAACCAGGGCAATGGCAAATCCGTAATGGCTGTCTTCCATACCGTTGATTAAGTTCATACCGAACAATGAGGAAATCAGCGTAGGCAACATCATGACGATACTGATACTGGTCAGGGTACGCATCGTGGTATTCATGTTGTTGTTGATGATGCTCGAATAGGTATCCATCGTCGACTCCAGAATGTCGGAGTAGATGCTTGTAGTTTCGCGTGCCTGTGTCATCTCGATGTTTACGTCTTCGATGAGGTCGGCATCAAGTTCGTCCACCTGCAGCTTGAACTTCAACTTAGACAGGAGATTCTCGTTGCCTCGGATAGAGGTGATGAAGTAGGTAAGGGAGTCCTGCAGGCGGCTCAGGCCAATCAGGCTCTCATTGTTCACACCATGATCGAGGTTTCGTTTTGCCTTTTCTATGAGCGAATTGATCTGTTTCAATCGCTTCAGATACCAAACCGCTGATGAAAGGAAGAGACGGAAGGTCATGTCTACATAGTCGGTGAACCCCTCGCTGCGCTTCTGTTGGTAGCTTACGAAATCAATCATCATGTTGGTTTCATAATAGCATACGGTGATGGTAACATCGCGCTTATGGATGATACCCAAAGGCACGGTGGTGTATGGGGTACGGCTGCGTATTTCCTTGACATAAGGGATACGGAGGATGATGAGCATCCAGCCATCGTCATATTCATAGCGGGCACGCTCATCAGTATCGCTGATATCCGAGAGGAAATAATCAGGGATCTTGAATTCTTCTTCCAGCAAGCGCTGGTCCTCATCAGTTGGACATGTTACTTGTATCCAGCAGTTTGGCTGCCACTCATTGAGTACAGTCAGATTCTTGTCTATATTCCAATAAGTCTTCATAGTTTGCTAATCTCCACATAATAAAAGTTTGGGGTATGGAGACTAGCGCTTGGGTACGGCCTACTGAAAGGCTTCGTCGTTGCTGAATCTCCACGCCTTACAATTCATTATTGTTCTCCGCGTGATAATCGTCCATTTTGGTGTTATTTTAATGAAACTTATGCAAGTGAATTTGTATGATCTGCTACAGAGATTTTACAAGACTTGCGAAATCGACTGCAAAGGTAATGATTTCTTTTGAAAACTGGAACAAAAAAGCCGAGAATTTTCACTCTCGGCTTTCTTTTTTAATCTTTTTGTAATTTCGTTCCCCATTTTTTTTACTTTGCAGGAATCTCTGTCAGGAGCTGCTTGACGAGGTTCCAGAAAGGAGCTACGCAACTGATCTGGCAACGCTCATTGGCTGTGTGAGGGCTAAGAAGGGTAGGACCGAATGATACGACATCGAGGTTAGGATACTTGCTCAGGATGATAGAGCACTCCAGACCTGCGTGAACAGCCTGTACCTTACCGTCTGTGCCGTTCTGTTCTTTGTAAACCTTCAATACGTGTTCCAGAATGTCGCTCTTAGGGTTAGGGTTCCATCCCATATAGCTGCCGCTGAATTCAACCTTCATGCCTGCCATGTTGAAACAGCTTTCTATCATTGTGGCAAGATACATCTTGTAGTATTCGTGGCTAGAACGGGCCAGAATCTTGATAGCAGCCTTGCCGTCACCAATCTCAACGATTGCGAGGTTTGAAGAGGTCTCTACGATTTCAGGCATAGATGGAGCCATACGCAATACGCCATCGTGGCAAGCGTAGATTGCATCTACAAGATTATCCTGGATTTCGGCAGGAACCTGCATCTTAGGAGTTTCTACATTCTCAGCGAAGAACTCGATGTTCTCAGTTGTTTCAATGCCTTCGAACTCATCACAGATTTCGTCTTTCCAGTCTGCTACCAGGTCATTCAAAGCTTCAATATTCTCCTTAGGCAGGGTCAGAACAACCTCAGCCTGGAATGGGATGGCATTGCGCATGTTGCCGCCCTGCCATGAAGCTAGACGGGCATCGAGTTCTGAAATAGCTTCACGCACGAAACGAACCATGCACTTGTTGGCATTCGCTCTGCCTTCGTTGATTTCGATACCGGAGTGACCGCCTTTCAATCCCTTGAGGGTTACCTTAACGGCAGCATCTTCCTTGTCGGTTTCTACCTCTTTATAGTCGAGAGTTGCTGTGATGTCGATACCGCCAGCGCTACCGATAACGAACTCACCCCAAACCTCGGTATCGAAGTTTAAGAGAATGTCGCCGTTCAGTTCGCCTGCTGGGAGATCGTTGGCACCATACATGCCTGTCTCTTCGTCGGCGGTAATCAAGCCCTCGATAGGACCATGCTGCAAATCTTTTGATTCCATTACAGCCATGATTGTAGCTACGCCAAGTCCGTCGTCGCTACCGAGTGTTGTATGATTAGCACGTACCCAGTCGCCATCGATGATGGTTTCGATAGGGTCTGTTTCAAAATTATGCTTGCTGTCTGGTGCTTTCTGAGGAACCATGTCCATGTGCGCCTGCATAATAACGCCTTTGCGGTTCTCCATACCTGGAGTAGCAGGCTTGCGCATCACGATGTTGCCTGCTGGGTCTTGGAAAGCCTCTACACCAGCTTCTTTTGCCCAATCGAGCAAATAAGCCTGAATCTTTTCCAAATGTCCAGATGGACGTGGAACTTGTGTTAACTTGTCAAAGTTACGCCAGATTTCAACTGGGTTCAAATTCTTAATGTCAGCCATAATATTTTTATTTTAATGTTAAATGTTCAATGTTAAGTTGGGCATACGCCCTAAAGCAAGAGGATTCTTCACTCCTCACTCTTCACTCTTCACTTTCCCGGTAAACGCCAGTGCTATCCAGGCATAGATTCCCAAAAGGACTACAAGCAGGGTTTGCACGGAGTGTACGATGAGAACGAAGAAGAGGGCATCGTTTGCCTGAATGCCATAGAGTATGAGCATTGTCTTGACGGCAAAATGCCAAGGTCCGGCTCCGTTAGGAGTTGGTACGATGACCGCTATGCTGCCCACGATGAATGTCACCAGACCGCACATCAGATTAAGATGGGAGGTTGCCTCAAAGCATTGGAAGGTGAGATAGTAGTGGAAGAAATAGCTCAACCAGATGCCCAGTGTAAGGGCGATGTAGAGCGGTACATTTCTGACACCTTTCAGCGAGATGATACCTTGCCAGAGTCCTCCCAGTGTTGCTTTCACCTTATTATATATAGCGAGTCGCTTGAGCAGATAGTGAGCCAGGATGAGTACTGCTATGCCACAGATAGCTGTCACTATGTAACCTGTGGCTGTAAACTGGCTGAGTAAACTGTCCATGCTCGTACCTGTTTTCTCAAAGAAATTGAGGAATACCGGAATCTGCATCACAAAGACCAGCGCCGTAATCAGCAGCACGAGGAGTGAATCGATGGCTCTTTCTGTAACGACGGTACCCAAGGCTTTCGGAAACGAAACATCATCCCATTTCTTCAATACGCCGCATCTGGCAAACTCGCCCGCACGAGGAATTACAAGACTCAGAGCATAGGACAGGAAGATGGAGTAGATGCTGATACTGGAGCGGGCCTTCTCGCCTAATGGTTCCAGCGACTGTTTCCATCTCCATCCTCTGAACACCTGGGCAGAGATGCCAAAAGGGAACGACAGCAGCATCCAGGTCCAACTCATCTTGTGAAGCAGAACATCTTCTACTTGCTTGAAGTCGAATCCGCGATACATCCAATAAAGGATGGCGCCACCCAGAATAAGCGACAAAGCCACCTTCCATATGTTGTTTGCTATCTTCTTTATATCCATAATTAGATGCAAAGATAATACTTTTATTGACAATATCGTTCGAATCTGCATATTTTTAGCATAAATAAACGCTTGGGCGCCATTTATGGCTAAAAGTATAGCCTTTTTTTTAAGAAACAAGTGGCTCTTTCCCTTTTTTACCCAAAAAGATAAAAAAAATCGCATACTTCGTGTGGATTCTCAAAAAATAATCGTATTTTTGCAAAATATATAATATAAAGATAAGATATGAAAGCTGTAAAGCCTAAGAAGAATCTCGGTCAGCACTTCTTGACCGACCTCAATATAGCAAAGCGCATCGCCGATACAGTGGATGCCTGCCCGGATATACCTGTTCTCGAAATCGGACCAGGTATGGGCGTTCTTACCCAATATCTCGTAGAGAAACCAAGACCCGTCAAGGCGGTGGAAATCGACTCGGAGTCGGTGGCGTATCTTCATGAGAATTTCCCTACACTCAAGGATAATATTATCGGTGAAGACTTCCTGAGAATGGATTTGAACCAGATATTCGATGGAAAGCAGTTTGTACTGACAGGTAATTATCCATACGATATCTCATCGCAGATATTCTTCAAGATGCTCGATTACAAGGATCTCATTCCTTGCTGTACCGGAATGATTCAGCGCGAGGTGGCATTGCGTATGGCATCAGAACCAGGCAACAAAGCCTATGGTATCCTCAGTGTGCTCATCCAGGCATGGTATGATGTGGAATATCTCTTTACGGTAGATGAGAATGTGTTCAACCCACCACCAAAGGTAAAGAGTGCGGTAATCCGCATGACTCGCAACAAGGTGACTGACCTTGGCTGTGATGAAAAACTGTTTAAGCGTCTGGTAAAGACTGTCTTCAACCAGCGTCGCAAGATGCTCCGTGTAAGCCTCAAGCAGATGTTCCCGGGTGTAACCCCACGCGAGGATTTCTACACCACCGACATCATGACCAAGCGCCCTGAACAGCTCACTATCCAGCAGTTTGTAGAACTCACCAACTATGTGGGCGAAGAATTGAAAAGATTAGAATTAATAAAATAAAAACATATAATTATGATAGACGTTAAAGAAACTTTGAATTCTGCAGCAGAGCGTATGGAGATGGCAGCAATGTATCTCGCAGAGGAACTCTCTCATGTTCGTGCTGGTCGTGCTAATGTAGCCATCCTCGATGGTGTGCGCGTAAATAGTTATGGCAGTATGGTTCCTCTGAACCAGGTAGCTACAGTTACAACCCCTGATGCCCGTACTATCGCTATCCGCCCTTGGGACAAAAAGGCTATCAAGGATATCGAAAAGGCTATTATGGATAGTGGTGTAGGTATCACTCCTGAGAACAATGGCGAAATCGTACGTCTGGGTATTCCTCAGCCAACAGGTGAGCGCCGTAAGGAACTCGTAAAGCAGTGTAACAAGATTGCTGAGCGTGCTAAGATTGAGGTGCGCAACGTGCGCCAGGAAATCAAGGAGAAGTTGAAGAAAGCTATCAAGGATGGACTTTCTGAAGACTTGGAGAAGGATGCTGAGAACGATTTGCAGAAACTCCACGACAAGTACATCAAGCAGCTCGAAAACCTGATGGACGAGAAGGAGAAGGAAATCATGACAGTCTAAATCATTCTGGACTTACATTATTTAATAAGTGATAATGAGAGGACTCGTTATTAAAAATACAGGCAGCTGGTACACCGTCAAGACAGACGATGGCCAGCTGATTGAAAGTAAAATCAAGGGCAATTTCAGATTGAAGGGCATCCGCAGCACCAATCCTGTGGCTGTAGGCGATTATGTGCAGCTTATTACCAACCAGGAGGGTACGGCATTTATCTCTTCTATCGAAGACCGCCAAAACTATATCATTCGTAAATCACCTAACCTCAGTAAGCAGAGTCATATTCTGGCTGCTAATGTAGACCAGGCGCTGCTTGTGGTAACGGTGAATTATCCGCAGACTTCTACTACCTTCATCGACCGATTCCTGGCTGGCGCTGAGGCCTATAGAGTGCCTGTTATCATCATCTTTAATAAAAGTGATATACTTTCAGAAGAAGAATTGCATTACGAGAAGATGATGTGCACGCTCTATGAAACCATCGGATATAAATGTATCGAATTGTCGGCAGCTACAGGAGAAGGTGTTGAACTGTTGCGACCTCTTATCAAGGATAAGAAATCTTTGTTGAGCGGCAACAGCGGGGTAGGAAAGTCAACCCTCATCAACCAGCTCATTCCTGATGCAGAGCAGCGTACCGCCAAAATCAGCGAGGCGCATAATAGCGGAATGCATACCACAACCTTCAGTGAGATGCTGGAACTGCCGGAAGGTGGTTATCTCATTGATACTCCGGGCATCAAGGGCTTTGGTACCTTTGATATCGAAAAGGAAGAGCTGACCAGCTATTTTAAGGAAATCTTCAAGTTCTCTCAGGATTGTAAGTTCTCTGACTGTACCCATACCCATGAACCGGGGTGCGCGGTAATCAAGGCGGTTGAGGAACATTATATTGCAGCTAGCCGCTATCAGAGTTATCTCTCTATGTTGGAGGATAAGGATGAAAATAAATACAGAGAGGCTTTTTGATAGGGAAGAGTGAAGAACGAAGAGTGAAGAAATTTTAAAAATCATATTAATGAAAGAACAGAAGGACGTCAGGCAGCGTATCGAAGAAGGTGAGTTCGCACAGAGTGCAGAAATCAGTGCGAGCTATCTGGATGAGGACATCTTGATTATAGATAATGTCAAGGTGTTGCAGAACCCCGACCCTGTGAGATTCCAGATGAACATGATTGCATCCTGTCAGAGAGGCAGCCTGAGAGCTGAACTCAACGGGCGGGAATTCACCGTGGAGAAGGGCGATATATTTATCAGTCCGCCTAACTCTATTCTCGACATCAAAGAGGTGTCGGAAGATTTTGCATGCACAGCCATGTGTGTCAGCAATCACGGCTTGCTTGGTATTCTTCGTTCTCATATCTCGGTATGGAACCGTGCCATGTATGTGAGCAAGGTTTCGGTGTTGAAGATGAACGAGGTGGATATGGTGTTCTATTCTAAGTTTACCGACTTGGTGCGCCTCTGTCTGGATCCGAAGTTCAACGATCGCAGTTCATGGAAACCTTATCGCCGTGAGATAGTGGAGACGCTCCTGAAGAGTGCTCTCCTTGCCGTGAGCAATCTTTTGCTGACAGATCTCCCGAAAGAAACTTTGGGAACCAGTGCCAGCGATTTCTTTGATAAGTTCCTGGAGATGTTGCAGCAGAGCGAAATCAAGCATCAGCCTGTAGAATATTTTGCGCAGCAGCTTTGCATCACGCCCAAATATCTCTCCATCATCTGCAAGCGCCATTCCGGCAAGACAGCCATCGAGTGGATTACGGAGTATACGCTTGCTGATATCACCTATTATCTCCGTTCTACAACGAAAACAATCAAGGAGATTTCTGGTATACTGGGCTTCTCCAATACCTCATTCTTCGGTAAATATGTAAGAGAGCATCTGCACATGTCACCTCTGAAGTATCGTGAAAGTTTGAGAAAACAATAACAGCAAAATAAAAACTCGCAAATTCTAAAGAAAGAATCTGCGAGTTTTTTGTTTCTATCAAATAGGGTGGAGCTGGAGGGATTCGAACCCTCGTCCGCACAAGGAAACCATACGCTTTCTACATGCTTATTCCAGCCTTCGGTTTTCGAGGCATGACAGGACCTGGACCACCAATCATACCCTTATCCTCTAAAATTTCATCCATGCAACGAGGCGTACATGAACTATTTCCGATTTACCTGCACCGCTTGATCAACAAGATTCGGAACAACATCCGTTGAGCGATGTCTCGTTCCAGCACCCTGTGCTGGAATAAAGCTAGTTTACTATACTTCGACTAGGCAGCGAGAGCGTAGTTATTTTCGCCAATTAATTTTTTGTTCACTAGGATTTAGGAGGTAGCCAACGAGCCTCCGCATGCTTACGTACCATTTCATCTCGCCGTCAAATCCAGTCAACCCCGAGATTTTTCTGATATTGGGTGCAAAGATAAGGCGAAAATTTGAAACTACCAAATTTTTTAAGGAAAAAATCATACTAAAGATTCCAAATAGCTTAAAATGAGCGTTTTATGAGTTCTTGCCTTAAACATGCTAACCAAACTCTTAATGCAATGGCTGTAATAGCATCCTCATTATCATTATTTTTAGGTATTGCATACCTTCTTAGAAATATGTACCTTTGCAGCCTGATTCAAGATAGTAATAATGATTATGAATATGCTAAATAAAAAAATAACTTGGAGAAAACAACATAAATGGTTAGGCATCGGTATGAGTTTTTTCATACTGATGTTCTGCTTGTCGGGTATTTTGCTCAACCACCGTTCGCTTATCAAAGATGTGGACGTGAGCAGGAAATATCTGCCAAGCCGCTATGAATTTAAGAATTGGAATGGCGGGTTGCTGAGGGGAACGCTTGCTTTGGATGATGCCATATTGCTGTATGGAAACGGGGGAATCTGGCAAACGGATTCTAGAGCATCCACATTCAAGGACTTTAATAAGGGGATGCCAGCAGGAGCAGACTGCCGACAGATAAGAAATGTTATCAGAACGGATGATGGTTCTGTCTGGTCGGTATCTCCATTTTCACTTTACCGGTTGGGGAGTCACAAAATATGGAAAAGCGTAACTCTTCCGACAGAGCCGGAAGAGAAGTTGAGCGACATTTCTGCTCATGGAGATACGCTTTTGGTTCTCAGCCGCTCCTATGCTTATGTTTCCTTGCCACCTTATCAGAACTTCCACCGGATAGAATTGCCTATGCCAAAGGAGTATGATGGGAAGGTTACAGTCTTTCGTACGATATGGCTGCTTCACAGTGGAGAGTTGTTTGGCAGCATTGGTAAACTCATCGTAGATGGCATTGCCATCATCCTGGTGTTGCTCTGCATCTCAGGTCTTATCTTCTGGTTAAAGCCTAAACAGAAGAGGTTGCTTCGCTTTTCGCTGCAATGGCATGACAAAATAGGTCGATATACCATCATGCTTACTTTGTTGATAGCCCTGACAGGTTGGTGCCTTCGTCCACCTGTGATGATAGCCTTGGTGTTGAACAAGATGCCGTCTATTCCAGGGACGACGCTTCATAGCAAGAACCCTTGGAATGACAAACTCCGTGTGGTGCGTTATGATGAAAAGTTCGGTGACTGGCTCTTGTCAACTTCGGATGGTTTCTTTTCCGTGAATTTCCAGACAGGAAAGTTGGAGTCCATCTCCAATACTCCACCAGTCAGCGTTATGGGATTGAATGTCCTTCAGCAAAACAAAGATGGTAAATGGTATTGCGGTTCGTTTAGTGGTCTCTTTGTTTGGGATAGAGTAAAGGGGACAACCGTTGATTATTCTACCGGGAAAGCTGCTTTAAAGAACGCTGGTGCACCATTCGGAAAAATGGCGATAGCAGGTATGAGCCAGGATTTCTCTGATACGCCTGTCATTGCTGAGTATAATGAAGGAACCGACTTTGCGCCACAACCCGCTTATATGAACCAACTGCCCATGTCATTATGGAATGTGGCTCTGGAGGCTCATAGCGGTAGAATCTTCATAGGTAGTATTGCTACATATATATTTATCTTCGTGATGGGAATACTTGCCGTATGGTGCCTTTGGTCTGGGTATGTCATTAGACTAGTGAAGAAAAAATAAAAAAAGTTTTAAGGTTCTTCTCAAATTTTGGTACATTTATGTATCTAAGTTTGAGGAGACCTTTATCTGCAAAAGAGAAATCGATGCTCTTCCACCCATAATTCGCTTTGCGGTCTTTATCTTGTTGACCGAACCTTCAAGGATTCCATTGTTCAATTTGCTAGCAATAGAATTATTGATGGCGGAATAGTCCTTAATCAGTCCTTTGGCAAACTTTTCCATTTTCTCATTACCACATCCTATGACCATGTTAATCCATTTGTACAAGTTCATTTTGACCTCTCCGCTCAAAATGCCTTGAAATGTTGTTATATAATAGGCTAAATCGGTAACATGCAAGTCCTGCAGAAACAATCTGACAGTCTCCGTCTTGGTTTTCCAGTTGAAGTGAACTATTGAATTCCAAAGGTCATACTCTTCGTTCCTGATAGTTGCCTTTGCAAGAAATGCCTTGTAGGCATCATCGTATGCCTTCCAGTCTTCCTTCCATTTTCCTCTCAGTAGAAAAAGAAGTCTTTTCAGTATTTCTTTCTTCTCTGTAGAATGTAACCCCTTGGTAACCACAGAGTAATCCAATGACTTTTTACAGAGAATCCTATTTGTAATAGATTCTATGGCTTTGTAAGCCCTTAGTTGCGTTGGGTTGAGCAAGTCCTCATATTTGGTGTTCCTTAGCTTTCCCATCTTAAATCCATCAAACCCTGTTTTGTCATGGATTTCACTCAAAGTCAGTCCTTGCCTTGCATAAAGATCCATGAAAGTGTTCCATTCAGTCATTTTCTTGATTCTTCTTGCATCCTTGCACATCGATTCCAAGACTGCATATATGCTGTTATAAAGCCAACCTCTACTTATTTGTGGCTTAATGGGACCAACTAGACCTTGAGTCAGCAACTCCATTCTCTTATGCAAAAACTCCTGCAGAATCTTTGGAAAGACTGCGCTCGTCAAGTCTTCAATGACATGGAATTTGTCTGTGATAGCATGTGCTGATGGGGCTCCTTGCTTGATAGCCTTAATGAAGCATCGTCCCCTATCACGAGTGATAGTATTGACTTTCTTGTATTGTTTCAAGACATTTGCCACAATCGAAGAATCTCTAGAGTCTATCAGTTCCAAAATCTCGCCTGTGTCATGGTCTACGATAACACTGCCATAGGTATGTCTCTTTCTCTTGGCAAAGTCATCTATGCCTATATTCCTGGCAGTCCTGTCTGGAAGTCTTTGGATCTTTTTCAAATGATTTATGCAAGTATTTGGACAGCAAGTGATTCCCATCTTTCTCATGACCTTGGAGGTCGACACAGATGACATATGTATATGAAGCAGGTTCATCAACTCTATGCATCTTACACTGAATCTTGCATATTTGTTTAGCCACTTCGTCTGTTGCTCTACAAATATATGTTTATCAGACTGGCAGTAAAAACGGCGCATGTAAAGGGTGAGAACAAACCGTTTACACCCTAAAGGACACATCGTGACCGTTCTCTTTTGCCAGCCACGGGTATGAGTGGTTTTCTTGCCACAACGGTCGCAGAAGGCATGGGTAGCCGTACTCACGAGAACCATTTTGAGTTCCGTGGAAGAGAAGTCACAACTTGCGATAAAAAAGCCATCTATGGCAGGAAAAATGTCCATAAGAAGTTTTTCTCCGACCGTAGAAGCATTTATATCGGATTTTATTTGGTTGTTTCTTATCTTTTTTATAATTTTGCATCTGTTAGCGATTGTATCCATTGTAAGTCATATTTTATGATCACTTTAAACTTACATATTTTTGGAGACAATCGCTAATTTTTTATATTAAACTTTCTCAAAAATATTGCTCCTTCATATAAAATATGGGGCTTTGTACTAAAATTTGAGAAGAACCAGTTTTAATGCGTTGTTTTAATAGCCATATTGCTATATTGTATGTGTAAATGGTTGATACTCAGCGTAAAAGTGTGTATGGCAATTCTCGGAAAAGCACCGGGAATTGCCATATATTGTTATAGTGAGAATTAGTACCCTCATTTTCGTCGCGACGTATCAGATGCTACGTCGGGACGCAGTTGTTGTTACGTCGCGATATATCAGATGCTACGTCGGGACGTAATTTCTTCCGCATCGATGGCGAAGTTATGAATAAAGATTGTTCATGGCAATATATGGCAGATAACCCCTAAAAATAAAGAATTGCCATATCCCTAACAGCTTTGTAATCAGAGAGATTACTGGCTGGTATGGCAATATGGCAATTCTTGAAAGAAAAATATTTAAAAATAAGTCTTATTACTTCACGCTCCACTCAAACAAACCACAGGACAGAGTCTCTGGCTGCTTCAGCTCGAGCTTAACTGCCTTGGTCTTCACTGGGTCGAAATTCACGATGCAGGCTACACCTCGCTTGCATGGATAAGCATCGGCTCCTGGAACTTCCTTCCAGTTGCCTGCCTCGTCCTGATAGTAGAGCTTCCAGCTGTTTGGCACCTTGCAACCGCCCCATGGCTGGTCGTCGTACCAATATATGGTGCTGGTCTTGATCTCCTTGCTCTCTGGGAAGGTGTAGGTAATCCACTCTGTAGTGTTCTTCTTTGGCCACCAGTGGATGTATGGGACAGAGCGGTCGTTCTCATCGGCTGGAACCAGTCCGTCGGTGATGCTGCTCTTGGCAGGCACTGGAGAAGAGAATTCTACCTTAGCCTGAGCTGCGAGAGTTGCAGGAGCTGATGGCTTTGCAGCCTTGACATCCTGTGGCAACCATACCTTCATATTGCCGTTGCCACGATGAGCCCAGGCGAAGTATGGGATGAGAGTCAGGGTCTGGTCCTTGGTGCTCAGCTTGCCGCTCTTGTCGTAGGCGAGGGTCTGCACGTTCTCGGTCAAGGTCTCCATGTTCTGACCCTTGTAGAGTGTCAGCACATTCTTATATTTAGGGTCGATGAAGTCATCGTACGAGAGCTTGCCCTCAGCGAACTGAGGTTCGCGGTTCTCCAGGATGCTCATGATGTCGAAGCCCTGGTTGTCTGGCCACTCTGCACAATATACGATAGGACCACGCTCGATGCTGATGCAGCCACGGTCGGCCTCTACCTTGTTGTTGGCACGTACGGTGCGTGCCTCCATGTCGAAGTGAACGCGAACCACATCGCCCTTCTTCCACTTGCGGTTGATGGTATAATAGCCATCCTCTGTTACCTTGGCCTCTACCTTCTTGCCGTTTACGGTGATGGTATAGCCCAGTCGCTTGCCGTCGCTGTAGTAGTAGAGGTCAGATGGAACAGGCTGTCCCTTCACCCATCCAGGGATGCGAATCTTCATACCGAACTGTCCAGCCTTGTTGTCATCTACCTTGATGGCGATGTCGCCGTTCCAAGGATATTTTGTGTCCTGGCTCAAAGCCACCTTCTTGCCGGCTACTTTCAGAGAAGAAGAGTTGCTGAGGAAGAGGTTGACATATACATTCTTATCCTTTACGGCATATACGTAGCCTGGGAGGGATGGCAGGAAACGGCAGATGTTGCTAGGGCAGCAGGCACAGCCGAACCAAGCCTGGCGCTGATGCTGACCCATGCTCTCCAATGGGTTAGGGTAGAAGAAGCCGCCGCCGTCCATGCTCACACCACTGATGAGACCATTGTAGAGGGTACGCTCCAATACATCGTAATACTTACTCTCGCCATGGAGGAGGAAGAGACGGTAGTTGACATAAACATTGCCGATAGCTGCGCAGGTTTCGCAGTAGGCACTCATGTTAGGCAACTCGTAGTTCTTTCCGAAAGCCTCGCCGTTGTTAGTAGCTCCGATACCTCCGGTGATGTAGAGCTTCTTGCTCACGATGTTGTCCCAGATGCGGTCGATGGCGTGGATATAGGCAGTATCTCCGGTAAGGGCAGCTACATCTGCCATACCAGCATACATATAGGTAGCACGTACAGCATGACCTACAGCCTCGTCCTGCTCCAATACCGGTTTGTGGCTCTGAGAATATTCCTGTTTGATAGATGTCTTGCCACGATAGTCGAGGAAGAACTTAGCCTCTTCGAGATATTTCTTGTTGCCGGTAGCGAGATAGAGCTTGCAGAGCGCCATTTCGGCAATCTGATGTCCCGGTACCACGCAAGCCTGTCCTGGGTTGGGACCAACCTCGCGAACCACGCAGTTGGCATAGCGGATAGCGATGTCGAGGAACTTGCGGCTACCTGTAGCCTGCCAGTGAGCCACGGCACCTTCTACCATGTGACCGAGGTTGTAGAGCTCGTGGCTCAGATCCTCTTCCTTGCTCCAGCGCTTGTCGCCAGCCCAGAAATGAGGATGCTTCGGATTCTGTGTACGGGCGGTATAGAGATATCCGTCAGCCTCCTGAGCCGGAGCGATGATATCGAGCACGCTATCGATATACGCCTTGAGTTTCTTGTCTGGGTAGGTCTGTAGCACGTAGCTGGCACCCTCAATCGTTTTGTATGGGTCGGTGTCGTCGAAGCTGTAGGGCATCAGTTTGCCCACATCATAGGTGTCGCTTGGATGAGCGGCACGCTCAAAGTTCTTGTATCTTCCCTCCGACTCGCATTTGCTGAAAGCCAAAGGTATAGTCACCTTGCGAGAGGTTTCGATACGCTGTCCCCAGAACGTATTGTTCCAAACCTTTACTGATGTGAAAGGCACCGGAGTGATAGGATAACCACCCGAGCTCTTGTTTACCTTTTGTGCCGAAGCAGGCATCAATGCCAATGCTGCCAAGGCTGATGTTACTAAAATCTTCTTCATGTATTGCTAGTTTATTTTGTTTGTCTTTTGTAAGGAATGTATTCATCCCAAAGTTTCAATGAGTGCAGATAGCCTGAGAAAGGCCATGCCTCTTCGGCATTCTTGCCCAGAAGCATAAACTGCGATGGCTTGACGAGGAGCTGGATATCCTTCTGGCTGATGAGCTTGTCGTTGATGTAGATGCTCTCGATTCTACCATCGAAGCAGACGTATACGTGCTGCCACTTGCCTTCCAGGGTCTTCATCTCCTTGTAGCCGGCATCCTCATACCATCCGTAGTGGTTCATCACACCGCAGCGTGGTTCGGTGCCGTTTACCAGCATCAGCTTTTCCAGTTCATCGTGAGAAGAGGTGAAATCGGCTACGCATTCATTCTCGGCAATCTCCGGATTCAGAATCCATGCCTCGATGGTATATGGAGCGTTGTCGCGGATAGTGGCTGGGAGCATGAAGTTGCTTCTGTAACTCTCCTTGCCGGTAAAGGCGAATGCCTTCTTGCCCTCTATGGTCTTGATGATGGCTGCTGTATCGTGCTGCGTCTCGAACTCGCCCTTGAGGTGAACATCCAGCGGACTGCCGTTCTTGATGTAAGGCACGGTATCGCCCTCGTTGTAGTAGTCAGCGCTGATATCTACCACTAGTCCCTGACAGTTCTTGTCGGCTACTGCCTCACGCACGATGCTGCTCTGGGCATCGAAAGCCTTTTCTGCCGCCTCCTGTTCCCAGTTATAATAACGGAGATTGGTGAGGGTAAATTGTTTTTCGCCTGCAAGAATTTCCAGTTTTCCTTCAGAAAGATTCAGACGAGGATCGTTTTCATCTATCTGATGCCAGCTTCCGTTGTCGAAAGCTTGGGCGGTGAGGGTATGCTTGCGTGTCTTGCCGAGCTGTGGATGAGTCATCACGAGCTGGGCACCCGGTTGCAGGGTGATGGCATCTTTGCCAGCCATACGCTCTCTGAGGGCTGTACCCTGAAGAAGCGAGAACTTGCCGGCGAGCATTCCCTCGTTGTTATGCCAGGTTTTGCCGTCGAAATCGGCTGCTGTCAGACCGAGCCACTGCTGTGGGGCTGAATCTTCTACGGAACCGTAAACCTTGATGTTCCAGATGGCGCCACCGAAACCGTTCTTCTGTCCGCCGGTATAGGTGAGACGGATGTACTGCGCCTTGGCATTTCCGAAATCTACCATCGGCGAACCAGCTAGACGGTTCTGTCGCTTGTCGGAGAAGGTCTGCCAGTGCTTACCGTCATTCGATGTCTCGATGATATACTGATAGAACTGGGTTCCGTATTCAAACTGAGTCCAGATGCTCTTGATGCTCTGCTTCTTGCCCAGGTCAATCTGAATCCAAGCCGGTCCGGTGGTGCGAGGGCGCCAGAGCGTTCCGTTGTTGTCATCAACCGCATATTCCGGACGGAAGTCGTTGTCGTAGTAGGAAGAGGCGGTAACCTTGGCACCGAAGGCGAGGTTCTTAGCCACCTTCATCTCCGGTTTCAGATCGAGACCTTCATGGGTTGGAACGACTTCCTTGATGGTACCGTCGGCATTGAATTCGAGTTTATCGATTGCCACCTGGCGATGGAATCCACGGTTGGAGTGCGGATTGTCGTGGCGATGATATACGATGTAGTAGTTGTCGCCTTCCTGCAGTACGCTGTTGTGTCCCGGACCATGAACGGTTCCGTCGGCATTGGTCTTGAGGATGGTGCCGTGGTAGGTATAAGGACCGAGCGGACTCTTGGCTGTTGCGTAATCCACACGATAGCTGGCATCCTCGCAATGCTCGCAGGAGTAGAGGAAGTAGTAGATGCCGTTGCGCTTGAAGACGAAAGGAGCCTCGAAGAAGTGAGTAACCTCGGTGTTCGGGATGAGTTTGGTTTCGCTGAACGACTTCATATCAGGATTCAGCTTGCCTGCTCCGCAACCGAAGCCTTTGTAGATGCCCCAGGTTCCCCAGTACATATAGACCGAACCGTCATCATCTCGGAAGGTCTGACCATCCAGGGTGATGGCATTCTTCACGAATCTGTCTTCCACCAGCACAGCTTCGCTTTCGCCCAGTACGTTCTTCCAAGGACCGCGAGGTGTATCGCCCACACCCAGATGGAGCTTGCAAGGCTGGCAGTAGAGATAGTAATACTTGCCGTCGGCTTCGTTCTTCATCACGTCCGGTGCCCATATCCAGTGGCTGTCTGGCCAGTTCATCGGCATCAGAGTCCAGTTCTTGAAATCCTTGCTGCACCAGAGCTGTGCCGGTCCGAAACCGGCTCCGCTTCCGTCTGTGGTAGCATATATATAATAGGTGTCACCAAACTTCTTGATGGTTGGGTCGGCAAAATAGCCAGGCAGGATAGGGTTGCCGGCTCCCGGAGTGTTGTAAGCAGCTTTCTGGGCAGCCCCCATCTGAGGAACTGCCGCAGCTGCCGTTACGAATAGTGTTACAATTATATTCTTATTAACCATATCAACTTCTTTTTTAAAATGTTCATTTCTTGATAACCTTGATGACGAATCCACCGCCCGAAGCAAGATGGATCTTCATTTCTGAATTCTGATGGATGACAGATTTCTCTATCTTGTAATCCTCTGCATCGTGGTTGGCATTGATGCCATCCTTCAGTACGATTGCCTCGTAATCGCCATCTGCGAGGAAGTCAAACTTCAGGGTGAGCGTGCGCTCATCCCAGTTGCTCTGACCGCCTACATACCAGTCGTTGCCCTTCTTTCGGGCGGTAACGATATACTTTCCGATTTCTCCCTGAGGCACGATGGTCTTGTCGAAGACTACTGGCAATGAAGCGATGTATCGGGTGTATGGCTCATCCGCCTCGTAGTTGGTAGGAGTGTCGGCGAGCATTGTAAACGGACTGTCCTGTACGATATAGCAGGCAGCCTGGTGGCATCGTGTACCCATCGAAATCGGTTTGGTGTAGATTGCCTTCCAGTTGTCGCGGGTTCCGTTTCTCATCGCTCCCGGTGTGAAATCCACCTGTCCTGCCATCATTCGGATATATGGGAAGGTGACGTCGTAGAGCGGCATATCATTCTTAGCCTCCGTCCAGCGGCATTCTTCCATACCGAATACACTCTCGTAGTTGAGGATGTTAGGGTAGGTGCGGTTCAAGCCGTGTGGCTTGTAGATGCCATGCAGGTCGAGGATAAGATGATGCTTGGCGGTGCAGGCAGCCAGGCGTTCTACCATTTCGATGGCTGTCTGGTCGTCGCGGTCCATGAAATCCACCTTGAATCCCTTGATGCCCATATCAGCATAGGTCTTACAGATGGTTTCCAGGTTCTCGTCCATCACGTTGAAGACTGCCCAGAGCACGATATCCACGCCCTTGCTCTTACCGTATTCTATGAGCTTAGGCAACTGGATATCGTCTATTGGTTTCAGAATGCTTCCCTCTTTCGAGTTGTACCATCCTTCATCGAGGACGATGTATTCCAAACCATGATTATGAGCAAAATCTATATAATACTTGTAAGTTTCAAAATTGATGCCTGCCTTGAAATCCACCCCTTTCAGATTCCAGTCGTTCCACCAGTCCCAAGCCACCTTTCCGGGTTTGATCCAGGAAGTATCTCCAATCTTGTTGGGAGCAGCCAGGGCATACACCAGGTTGTTGGTCGGCATCTGGGTGTCGTGCTCTGTGATGGCGAAGATGCGCCAAGGATAATTTCGCTTGCCGGAACTTACAGCGATGTAATCGTGGGCACTCTTCACGTGGCTCATGTGTCGCCAAGGGTAGTAAGCCATCTCCTTAGGATAAGGAGCAAAGGCGGCTCTCAGGATTCCCTTCTCCTGATCCAGTTTGCTGCTGTTAGCCTTCAGCCACATGCCCGGATAGCTCTGCAGGTCGCTTTCCAAAATGGTAACCTTCGCCTTGCCGCAATCTATGGTAGCTGGCAGAAAGGCTAAATCCTGCTTAGCGGTATCGAGCTGAGTCTCGTGATAGATATTCTGGAAAGCCATAGCAAAAGGCTTTTCGGGTGTAGTGGTGTATGGCAGCCATGCCTTCTTGTCCTTGCCGAACTGGTAGGCGGCTGTTTCATTCAGGATGATGGTCTTGCCTTTTCGCTGAGTATAGAATCGGTAAGCCACTCCCTCATCGTAAGCTCTCAGGATGATGCCGAAACCGTTCTTCAGTTTCAGGTTCAGCTCCTGATAGCTGGTTTCGATGCTTGGCTGGCGATAGAACGGTGCCTGGATGATTTCCTTGTGGTTGGAGATTTTGCGGCTCGCAACCTTCGGGTTCTTGCCCAAGTCTATTCCATCGCTCAGCACTACACCTATTGAAGACTCCTGTAAAAGAATGGAGCCATTGTATTTAAATTGAAGAGAGAGAGACTTGTTGGTGTTGAGTTCTGCTACGATTTTACCATCTGGTGATTTCACCAGATAGTTCTCTGCCGATACTGTTGCCCCTATATATAATAAGGTGGCGATGAAAAAGAGTTTCTTAACCATAACTTTCTAGGTTTATTGTTGTTTTGTCCGTTTTGTTGTTTGCTTGGTGGCAATGCCTGTATTACCGGATTACCACAAGTTTTTATTTCTGCTGCAAATTTACGAATAGAATTGTTTATGTAATGCAAAGAAAGTCCAAAATGATGAAAATATCGTATCAAAAGCCCCCTGTTAGACGATAGTTGCATCTTTATGTACGATAATTTTAGGACTTCGTTGATTTTTTCTGTTATTTTGCAGCCAGAAAAATAAACGAAACAATAATAAACCTAGAAGATATGGATTTAAAGCAGTTCACATTATTAATAGGAGTAGCTTGTTTGCCTGGAATGACAACAGCAGCCACGGTTTATCGCACTATCTCTAAGGTGGAGGCAATATCAGTGGATTGTCCGGTGGGCACAACTCCCCGACTTCCTAATCTCGTATGGGTAACCTATTCTGATGGTTATTCAGAGTATCGCCAGGTGCGCTGGGCTAACGCTCCGCTTGCTGATGAGCAGGCTGAGGCTGATGCACAGAAGCATCCTGCCGGGAGCCAATATGAGATAGGTGGTTTTGTGATTGGTGATGAGACTACCGACAATGGTTATCCTGTCAAGGCACAAATCAAGGTGGTGGCTGAAGGCTATCAGACTCCAGAAAAGGAAGTGGCTCATACCTTCTCACTCGCTGATGTGAGCATAGATGGTGACAACCGACTCACCCACAACCGTGATGAGGCTATCCGTGAGATCTGTTCCTGGGATGTTACCCAACAACTCTACAACTATCGCGATACCTACGGACTCAGTACCGAAGGGTATACCAAGAGTGATGGCTGGGATTCGCCAGACACCAAGCTCAAGGGTCATGGATCAGGCCACTATATGTCGGCAATCGCACAGGCATACGCCGTGGCAACCAATCCTGAACAGAAGGCAATCCTCCGCAAGAACATCACCCGAATGGTGAATGAGTTGCGAGAGTGTCAGGAGAAGACCTTCGTATATAATAAGGAACTGAAGCGCAACTGGGAGGCTCGTGATTTCGCTCCTGAGGCTGAACTCAGAGAGATGAAGGGCACCTGGGCTGCTTTTGATGAGTATAAGAAGCACCCTGAACTTTATGGTTACGGCTATATCAACGCCATTCCGGCTCAGCATTGTGCTCTGATTGAAATGTATCGTGCTTACAACAACTCCGATTGGGTTTGGGCTCCTTATTACAGCGTACACAAGCAACTTGCCGGTCTGATAGACATCGCAACCTACTTTGATGATAAGGAAATCTGCGATAAGGCTCTCCTCATCGCCAAGGATATGGGACTCTGGGTATGGAACCGCATGCACTACCGCACTTACGTAAAGCAGGACGGCACCCAGGATGAGCGCAGAGCCAAGCCGGGCAACCGCTACGAGATGTGGGACATGTACATCGCCGGTGAGGTGGGAGGTATGAGCGAATCGCTCTCCCGACTTTCCGAGATGGTTTCCAATCCGGATGAAAAGGCAAAGCTCCTCGAGGCTGCCAACTGTTTCGATGCGCCTAAGTTCTATGATCCGCTGAGCAAGAACATCGATGACATCCGCACCCGCCATGCCAACCAGCATATTCCGATGATTATCGGAGCGCTGCGCAGCTACAAGAGCAATCAGAAACCATACTATTACAATCTGGCTGAGAACTTCTGGAGACTGGTGCAGGGCAGATACATGTATGCGATGGGTGGTGTAGGAAATGGAGAGATGTTCCGCCAGCCATATACCCAGATTCTGAGTATGGCAACCAATGGACTGCAGGAAGGCGAATCGGAGGCTTATCCGGATATCAACGAAACCTGCTGCGCGTATAACCTCGTCAAGTTGAGCAAGGATTTGAACTGTTATAACCCTGATAATGCGCAGTATCTCGACTATATCGAGCGCACGCTGTACAATCAGATTATCGGTTCCCTCAATCCAGACCAGTATCAGACCTGCTATCAGTATGCGGTAGGATTGAATGCCACCAAGCCATTCGGCAACGAGACTCCTCAGAGTACCTGCTGCGGCGGTACAGGTTCTGAAAACCATACCAAGTACCAGCAGTCGGCATATTTCGCCAACGACAACACCCTCTGGGTAGGTCTCTATATGCCAACCACCCTCCACTGGAAGGAGAAGGGCGTGACTATCAAGCAGGATTGCCTGTGGCCGGCACAGCATTCAGCCATCAAGATTACGGAAGGCGAGGGCGATTTCACCCTGAAACTTCGTGTACCATACTGGGCAACTCAAGGTTTCTCTATCAAGGTGAACGGCAAGGAAGTGGCAAAGAGCTATCAGCCTAGCACCTATGTAGAACTGGAGCAGAAGCACTGGAAGGTGGGAGATGTCGTAGAAATCGACATGCCATTCAGCAAGCATATCGAATATGGTGCCGACAAGCTTTCGAGCGATGTGGCAAGTCTGGACGGTACTCCGCTGAAGACATCCTGGGTAGGAACCCTGATGTACGGACCATTGGTGATGGCAGGCACAGGCGCACAGACCTGGAACCAGGCTACGCTGAACATAGACTCCAAGTTGAGTAAGATAACCGTGGGCGAATCAAATGGCGTGACAACAGGTGCGGGAGCCAATCTCCTTACCCTGAAGCTGGATGGCAAGGAATTCCAGCCAGACTATTATCGCAACGCTAACAGTACCCACTACTACCGCATCAACCTGACCGATGCCAAGAGCAAGAAGAGCAAGAAGGTGAAGATAGATTTCACCGAACTGAATTCTCTCCTGAATCTTGCCGCAGAGCGTAAGGCAGACCAGGAGAAGTGGAATGCCCTCTCTCAGAAGGTTCCGGAGTATGCTCCATGGGCACCATTCGGCTATGAGCGCATGCAGAAGGTGATGGCTCAGGCACAGGAACTGGTGTCAAAGGGCAAGAAGAAGGTAACCCAGGATGAACTGGAAGGTACTACTGCCATCCTGAACCGTGCCATCAACACGATGCGCCCTGGCAATCTTGCAGAGATGGAAGACCTCCGAGAACTTTCCGGTCTGCTTCGCCGTGCCGGTTGGCCGGATGACAACACCAGCGAGGAACTCAAGGAAGCTATCAGTTATGGCAGAATGGTTCAGAAATACGTAACCGACGGAAGTGGAACCCACGACATGATTCATGCCGCTGTGGAAAAACTGAAGAAGGCGATGAAACAATAAAAAAGATATAGAAACAACAAAACAATAAAACATTAAAGACAACAAAGACATCATTTAGAATAAACAACATTTAAGAGTAACAAAATCGGCTTAAAAGACGAAAATATCGTCTAAATCGCCAGGTTTGGACGATATTTTCACTCTTTTAGACGATAATGTGGCACGATATGCAAAATATTGTGTTACTTTGCAATCGAAATTTAAACAATAATAAACCTAGCAAAAATAGAAAATGAGACAGACACAAAAAATCTCAGGCTTTGTACATAGCCAAGCTTATGTTAAAGCCATCGCGTGTTTGGTCCTTGCCTGCGGAGGTACATTACCTACTATTGCGGCAAATGAGACCTTATCAAACCCTTCTGTACAATCTGTTCAGCAGAATGGTACCACCATTAAAGGTGTGGTTGTAGATGAACAGGGCGAACCTATCATTGGTGCAAGCGTTGTAGAAAAAGGCAATGCTAAGAATGGTACTGTTACCGATCTTGATGGTAACTATACCTTGCAACTCAAGAAAAGTAATGCTCCTGTTGTAGTTTCCTATATCGGATATAAGAGTGTAACCATCGTCAAGGGTGGCAAGGTTACTCTGCAGGCAGACAACAAGCTCCTGGATGAGTTGGTTGTCGTAGGTTATGGTACCCAGAAGAAGGCTACCCTTACTGGTTCTGTATCTTCTATCGGTAGTGACGAATTGAGTAAGATGGCTGCTACCAACATTACCAATGCCCTGGCTGGTAAGACAGCGGGTGTCATCGCCAATACCCGTACAGGTGAGCCTGGTGCTGATGATGCCAACATTCTTATTCGTGGTAAGGGTACAATGGGTGATACATCCCCATTGATTGTAGTTGATGGTGTTGCCGATCGTTCTTTCGGTCGTTTGAATCCAGATGACATCGAGAGTATTTCCGTATTGAAGGATGCTTCTGCTGCCATTTATGGTGCGCGTGCAGCCAATGGTGTTATCCTCGTTACCACCAAGCGTGGTAAGGCAGGTAAGGTACAGGTGAAGTATGATGGTACTGTATCTTTTTCTCAGCCTACCCGCATTCCTAAGATGCTGAATGCTTATGAGTATGCTACCTATACTAATGAGTTTGATAAGAACCGAGGTGCTGCACTTACCTATCCGGAAACTGCCATTCAGAAAATCAAGGATGGAACAGACCAGATTAGCTTCCCTGATACCAACTGGTGGGATGCTGTAGCACAGGATTGGGCTACCAATACCCAGCATAGTCTTTCAATTAGCGGTGGTACAGAGAAAATTTCTTTCTATACTTCTGCTCAATATATGCAGCAGGATCCTATTTACAAGAATAGTCCGCAGAAATATAAGCAATATCAGTTTACCACGAATCTTGATGCACAAATTAACAAGAGCATCAAGTTGAGTATGGATATCTTGGGTCGTCGTGAAACCCGCGACCGTGGTGTACGTTCTACAGAGGAAATGTTTGGTTATTTCCTGACCACCAATCCTATGTCGGCACCTTATTATCCTAATGGATTGCTCCGCAAGGGATTTGATGGTGTAACCAATAATGCAGTCTTGATGATTTCTGATATTCCTGGTAAGAGCAATACAACCAATAATACATTGAATATCAAACCGAAAGTTCATGTAGATTTGGATGTTGTTACCAAAGGCTTGTATGCGGAAGGATATGCAGCGTTGGATTTCAATTACAACAATGGAAAGACAATGTACACTCCTTTTGATATCTATCAGTACAACTCGGAAACTCAGGAGTATGATAATTTGAGAAGTTCTACTGGTAATATTTCGCTTGATTCTTGGTCTAGCAACTCTGACCGTATCACTTTGAATGCCCGCATTGGCTACACTCGTACCTTTGGCGATCATAAGGTGGATGCTTTCGTATCTTACGAGCAGATGAAGTACAAGTACAATTACCTGTATGGTTATCGTACTAATTTCATGTCATCTGCACTTCCTGATCTTGATTTTGGTGGAACCAAGGATACAGACAAAAATAATTCGGGAAGTTCTGATGAGTTTGCTCGCCAGAACTGGTTCGGTCGTGTAAACTATAACTATAAGGATAAGTATCTTGCAGAGGCAACTTTGCGTTATGATGGTTCTATGAACTTTGCCAAAGGTCACCGCTGGGGTCTGTTCCCTGCTGTGTCTGCTGGTTGGGTAATGTCTGAGGAAAGCTGGTTTAAGCCACTCACCAAGGCTGTCAATTTCTTGAAGTTGAAGGCTTCATGGTGTTATGGGTAATGATAATATCTCGGCTTATCAGTATTTATCTACCTATTCTTACCGTGTAGGAGACAATGCAAACTTGTATGCCTTTGGTACAAATCCATCCTTAGTACAAGGTATTTACTCTTCAACTGTGGCTAATCCATTGGTAACATGGGAAAAGGCTCATTCTTGGAATGCCGGTTTCTCTTCTCAGTTCCTGAATGGAATGTTTGGCTTGGATTTCGACTGGTTTAAGTCTGCCCGTCGTGATATCTTGATTACTCGTAATGCTTCTGTTCCAACCTATTCTGGTTTGACTTTGCCTTCTGAGAATCTCGGTAAGGTAGATAATACAGGTTTCGAAGCAGTTGCTTTCTATAAGGATCACAAGGGTGATTTCTCCTGGAATGTATCTGCCAATGTTACTTATGCAAAGAATGAGGTGATCTATATGGATGAGGCTGTGAAGACTGTAGCTTGGCAGTGTATAACAGGTCATTCTATGGAAGGCTATACACTTTATCATGCCACTGGCATCTATCAGACTCAAGAAGAAGTGGATAATTCTGTTCATTTGCCAGGAGCAAAACCTGGTGACTTGATTTATGAGGATACCAATGGTGATAAGCAGATCACTTGGGATGATGCTGTTCGTACGGATAAGAGTGCTACACCACGTTGGATGTTCGGTCTGACTCTCGGTGGTTCTTGGAAAGGTATTGATTTCACAGCATTCTTCCAGGGACAAGCTGATGCACAGATTCTCGTAAAGCCAACCATGAATATGGCAAAGGAGTTCTATGATGGACGTTGGAGAGAAGATGCTTCTGAGTCAGAAAGACTCAATGCAAAATATCCACGTGCATTCATGTCTGTATCTCAGGTTGATACCCGTAATGCGCTGGATTCAGACTGGTGGTTGCGAGATGCTTCTTTTGTTAGATTGAAGTCTATGGAAATTGGTTATACATTCCCTAAGACTCTGATTCAGCATATAGGCTTGAGCAATGCCCGTATCTACGTGAATGGTAACAATCTCTTTACTATTGATAGCGTGAAGATTTTCGATCCTGAGATGACTGCCGGTATCAAGGGATATCCTATTCAGCGCTCATGGACATTCGGTCTTAATTTAGCATTTTAATTAAAAAATAGACAACAATGAAATATAATATATTTAAAGGAAGTGCCATTGTTTGTATGGCATTAATGATGGCATCTTGCTCCGATTTCCTGGATGTAGATCCTCATAATAAAATTTCTGATGCTGCTGTCTGGAGTAATGTTGATTTGGCAAATGCTGCTCTTAGCGATTGCTACAGATATGTAGAAGGTGAGAATGAACAAGGCGTGCCTTTCTGTAGTTATACAGATGATGTTTATCACCGTACAGGTTATGCAACAAATGTTTATTGCGAGGGTAATGTGTCCTGCGATAACTACAACGTTGGTTTTTCTGAGGCTCGTGGTAACACTTGGCATTTCTATTATACAGGAATCAAACAAGTGAATGAATTGTTGGAAAATATAGATAACGTTCCTGCAGCAGAAGGTACTTCTGATGCAACTAGAAAAAAGCTTATCAAGGGACAGGCTTATTTCCTTCGTGCATTCTTCTATCATCAATTATATTCACTCTATGGCCGTGTTCCTCTGATTTATTCTACTCTCGGTATCAATTCAGAGTTTGGTCAGACACGTGCTCCTATGGATGAGGTTGCTGATTCCATTTGCAACGATTGTGATCGTGCGGCAAATATTCTGCCAACAAAATACAGCTCAAGTGATGACTTCGGACGTGCAACAAAGGGAGCGGCTTTAGCTGTTAAGGCTCGTACTTTGCTTTATAAGGCTAGTCCTTTGTTTGGTACTCCTTCCCAGGAGCGTTGGCAGGCTGCTGCTGATGCCAATAAGGCTGTCATTGATTTGAACGTTTACAGTTTGTCTTCTGTCAGCAATGCTGATGAGTATGCAGCTCTGTTCTATAATGCAGAAAATCCGGAAATTATCTTTGAGAAGCTTTACAATGTAAAAGACCCAGAAGGTGGTGCATTAAACTATCTTTTCCAAGCTCCTATGGGCGCCTTTACTGGTGGACATGGTTGGGGTGTATGGTTACCAACTTATCAGGCTGCTGATGTTTATGAGAATGCGGATGGTAGTAAGTTTGAAATGAAGAATGTCGGTCCACATGCTATTCAGATGCCTAGCGTTGTTGATGGACAAACCGTTTATAAGGATACAACGATTTTGGCTACCTCGAATTCTCCATACGAAGGTCGTGAGATGCGTTTCTATGCAAACTTTATTTATGATGGTTCAAAATGGGGCTATGGTGATGCCAATCGTGTAATTGGAATTTACGAACCAGGTCAAGCTGGTGTCAAGGGTGGTAATTCGTCTGCTTGCAATACTGATGACGAGTACTGGAATGCAACCAAGACCGGATATTATATGAAGAAGTTCCTGAATCCTCAATATAATAATGAGCAGGAGGATGAGGTGGATACTACTCCTTGGATTTTCTTCCGCTTGGCTGAAATCTATCTGAACTATGCTGAATGCCAGATGGAGCTTGGCAATAAGGCTGAGGCTTTGAAGTATATCAATCTGGTTCGTCAGCGTGTAGGACTTCCTGCTGCAACTGGTAAGAACTTGCGTGCTGAATACGAATATGAGCGTCGTGTTGAGTTGATGTTCGAGGGACAGCGTTTCTTCGATCTCCGTCGTTGGCAGAAAATGCCGGAAGCATATTCTGCTGCAAATCTTCCTACTGCCATGAAGATTTACAAGATGAAGGATGGTTCGTTGCTTTACTCTCATGATTTGGCTCCACTTCAGACCAGAACATTCAGAGATAAGATGTATTGGATGCCGATTCCTCGTTATGAGTTAGAGAAGTGTCCGAATTTGGATCCTGCTCCTTATTCTGTGGCAGACAGTAAAAATTAAAAGTTAAATATATGGGATAACTGAGTTTCTTGAAATTTAGTTATCCCATTTTTGTTTTAAAATAATAACCAGAACTTTTGCTCGTGGTTCAAGAACGGGCAGAAGATCCGAAACTCCTAGCCCAGAACGTATGGAGTTTATTAGCGAAAGTTCTGTAACAATACTGCGTTAAATTAACATTTAATCGTCTGTAAATCAATAACTTATATTAAGAAATGCTTATGAAAACTTAACTATAAAAAGTTGGTCAAGTCGCTGATTTTTCAGTAACTTTGCAAATCACGACAAACGCAAAATTATATGAATACAGGACTTGACCAATATATGGATATCTTTAAAGATGCAGTTGAAGATTAGGCTGCAAAGTTAACAAAAAGTTTCGAGAAAATACTCATCGAGGTGATAATTTTGTTCATGGTAATACCAAGAAAGATAAATTTCACCCAAATGGGGAGGTATGGCTCGCATGTTGAGCAAACCTATCGCAACGCATTCGGCTTAAAAAAGTCGAAAAGCATTGACTGGCTCAAACTTAATGTCTCACTTGCCAAGCGCTTCTTTGGTAAACAGGGAAGATGGGCTATTGCCATTGATCCCAGCTACATCAGCAAAGCTGGCAAGAAGACTCCACATATCGGTCGTTTTTGGTCGGGATGTGCACAGTCTGTTAAACATGGTCTCGAAATCATGGGTATTGGCCTCATTGATATTGATGCCAAAGACTGCATGATGTTAAAAGCACACCAGTCGCTAAGTAATAAAGAACTGAGTCTTAGAAACAAGACTATGGTAGATTTCTATATCAGCGTCATTAAGCGTTATCGCAAGGAACTTCTCAAACTCTCAACCCTCATAGTTGCAGATGCTTACTTCTCTACAAGTACATTTGTTAATGGGATAAAGAAAGAAAGGTTCTCTTTGATAAGCCGCTTTCGTGACAATGCTTGTCTCTTTTATGTCTATGCTGGTCCACGTACTGGAAAACGTGGTCGCCCCAAGACCAAGGATGGCAAGATTGATATGAAGAATCTTGACCTCACTCGAATGGAGAAGATGGAGATGAAAGATATAGAAGGAACAGCTTATACTTTGATAGCCTATTCCAAGGCACTCAGGTGTAAAGTTAGACTTGTCATCTGGCAGATGCCGAATGGCAAGAAGAAACTATTCTTCTCTACAGACACCTCACTTTCGGGTGAAGAGGTACTTCTTTATTATAGAACCAGGTTCCAGATTGAATTTTGCTTTCGTGACGCCAAAGGCTATACTGGTCTTATGGACTGCCAGGCTCGCGATAAGTGGAAACTCGATTTTGCTTTCAATGCTTCGTTCACATCACTAAATGTTGCCAAGGTAACTATGAAGGAGATGGGAATGGAATATTCTATGTCTTCATTCAAGTCACTGATGACCAACATTTATCTGGTGAAACGAATTTTTAAAGCAAGCGGGTACACCCCGAACCGAACTTTAATTAGCAAGATTTTCAAAGATCTCTCGTGCTTACAGCGTATAGCTGCTTAGCACATTATTGAATTATTAACGAACTATTGCTGTAAATCATGAAACAAATTAAACTGAATACGAGAAACGTAGCAATATTGTCTTTTTTCCTTTTATACCTCAGTTCGGGATAAGAAATAGTGCCTAAAAAAGTTGGTAATCTCCGATATTTTTTGTATCTTTGTAGTTGAAATCCAATTAGTTACAAACATAAAAAGATATCATTATGGAGATTACCAAGGACAAAGTTACAGAATTATTTTGTATTATTGATGAATTTTACAAAGTTTTTGATGCTGAAAATGCAGGAAAATTGCTTTTGGGTGAAGATGGAGTAAAGCGCAGACGACGTAAAGCCTCTTTATCTGATAGTGAAATCATGACGATTTTGCTGTATTTCCATTTCGGCTCGTTCCGAAACTTCAAGCATTATTACCTATTCTTTATTAGAGGAACTTTGAAGTCATATTTTCCAAATGCGGTGTCTTATAACCGTTTTGTAGAACTTGAAAGTCGCGTATTCTTCCCTCTCATGTTCTTCCTGAATCTCCGTGCTTTTGGCAGATGTACAGGTATAACCTTTGTTGATTCAACCATGATACCAATATGCCACAATCTCAGGCGTTATGCCAACAAAGTGTTCAAAGGCATTGCCACAAACGGAAAGGGAACAATGGGATGGTGTCATGGGTTCAAGCTACATCTGGCTTGTAATGATAGAGGTGAGATAATTGCTTTTGTTCTCACTGGTGCAAACGTTAGCGACAAAGATCCAACGGTATTCGATGTGTTGGCTAAACGTCTGTATGGTAAGCTGTTTGCAGATAAAGGATATATCTCGCAAAAACTCTTCGATTCGCTTTTTGAGGAAGGCATCCAGTTGGTAACAGGACTGAGAGTGAACATGAAGAACAAACTAATGCCGTTCTATGACAAGATGATGCTACGCAAAAGATACATCATTGAAACGATTAATGACCTGTTGAAAAATACGGCTCAGATAGTACATTCACGTCACAGGTCTGTTGCGAATTTCATCATAAATATTATTTCTGCATTAGGGGCATACTGTTTCTTTGACAACAAGCCCAAGGCACTTACTGGATACGTTATCGAAGATACGAAACAGCTTAGTCTTTTCTAACATTGCATATTTTACATGAGGATTTTGTCTCAGCAACCATCCAAGATATATAGATGGTTGCCAAGCCTCTGTGTCCCTTATATAAAAACATTATAAAGCCTTTAGATAGAGCTCGTTATCCCGAACTGAGGTCTTTTATTGTTATTGGGCAGTTGCAGCTCCAGTAATGATTCCATGGGAACTGATAGTCCTGAGAATCCTAAACCTTCTGATGTGAAGCTGATGGATAAATTAAAGATTGTTGACTATGGTAAGTACTATTGTCCTGCTAAATGGAATGAGGGATCGGTTCTTGATAATTATAAAATGCAGATTTATCTCCTTTATCAGACTGATTGGCTTGCTATAGGTTCTGGCTATGATGACAAGATTGGTGCCCTTTGGGTAAATCCATCTACCTGCAAGCTGGTATCGCAATGCCTGGGATGATGATGAGACCAATGATGAGCAATGGCCTTATCGTGTGAAGTTCTCGGGGACAGACTTGCTCGTCTTGCAGTAGATAGTTAGTACTATCAGATGAAATTCGTATGAAAAATAAGTTGGTGCATAACAGCTGGTCAACGCTCGCACATCACTTGTTGTGCGAGCGCATATCAGCTGTTATGCAAGCGCACAACAGCTGTTGTGCGGGCTACGATATTAACAATCTCGACAACTTCTCCTATATTCTTAGACAACTTCTCTTATTAACTTAGACAACTTCTATTGTATTCTTTGATAGCTGGCAGCCGTGACTGCTCAGAATACCAAGGCAACAATCCCTGCTCATGGTGTATTGATGGTGAGACTTTCGAAGAAAGCTAAATAGTTAGAAAGTAAAAAAGTGGCAACTGGTTTTCCGGTTGCCATTTTTACTTTACAGTTTGAGCGTGGCTGGAAAAAATCTTAAGAGAAGAAATCATTTCCCTTAAGGAAAAAAATAAAAACCCTTAAGGAAAAATTCTCAATCTCTTTTTTCCCCATTTTTCGGGTGTTTTTGCCTGATTTACTTTCTTAGGAATATTGTTTACATAGGGGGATTGGGGAAGATCCTTATTAAGAATACTAAAGAAAGCATTCTTTCATCAAAATGATAAGGGAATACGATATTGAGGTTTCGTATTAAAAAAGAAAACCATCCGATAGCATTAGTTCCATCGGATGGTTTTCTTGTTTTATTATTGTTTAAACAAGTCTCTCTATATCTTCTATTGAAAGACCTGTACCTTTGGCAACTTGCTCTTGTGTGAGCCCCATGTCGAGAAGACGCTTTGCGGTGGCCAACTTTTCTTTGGCAACCCCTTCTTCTCTGCCTTCTTTCCTGCCTTCTTCTCTGCCTTCTTCCTTCGCTGTATCGATCGAATTTTTAATGTCTCGGTAAGCTTTGAGGCTGTCTTCATATTCACGTAGCTCTTGTTGACTGAATTTTGCGATTTCAGCTTCTTCAAACAACTTCGTGAAAATTCTCTCTTTTAAAGCTTTCGGTCGTTTGTCAAGCTTGGGTAAATTCTTGAGTACATAGAGCCATTTGTCATACAGAGTTTCTAGCTCAGTCTCGCTTTTGTTGAATTTGGCAATCTCAATATATTTGAAAGAAAGCTTGTCGTTAAAGACCTTGAATGTCTTTTTGTCTAGCAGACCAACATCGTGATTGATTTCTTTTTGGTCGAAAGCTTCTTCCTTAAAATCAAAATTGAGTAATGCTACTGTATAAACGTGGTCTAGCTTGAAATTCCAATCCTGTCCTTTTGGTGCTTGCTCTCTGATAGGAAATGTAGAGTAGAAGAGAGAACGATCTTTGAAGTATTTCTGAAAAGCGTTCTGCATTTCAACGATGAACTTTTCTCCTTTCTCATTTTCACAATATACGTCAAAGATAGCTTTGCGCTCTGCGAAAACATCACCAACGTGTTCGCTATTGAGGTAGCGGACATCCTTAATGACTTGCTCTCCATCGAAAAGTGAATTCAGAAAGTTGATGAGCAAGTCTTTATTTGGCTTTGTTCCAAATATACGTTTGAAACCAAAGTCGGTAAGTAAGCTGATATATCGTTCTTCTGATAATCTCATAATCTGTTCTTTTTATAGAATTCTTTTGGCAAAGATACGACTTTTTATAATATCTCCCAAGTTTTTTTGCACAAATCTATCATTTTGATGTAATTTTTGACAAATCTCTAAGATGTTCTTTGAGAAGATACGATATTTATATCATTTTAGACGATATTGCGAGCGTTTTTGCAAGATTATCAGTACTTTTGTGGCGAAATATCAATAACGAAAAGAATAAATAACGCAAAAATATAAATAACGCAAAAATCATAACCGAAATGAAACGAATCTTTTTATCGCTGATACTCACAGCGGCAACCTTGCCTTGGGCTACTGCAGCCCTGGCACAACAGGACCCATCTGAGGCTCCTGCCACCAGACCCGTAAATCCTGTATCTGCACCACAGAAACTCATCTTTGTACCGGACTCTCTGAAACCCTATGATTTCAACAAGGATGATGAGAGATGGTGCTGGCGACATAGTGCACAGACCCAGAATATCGTGTATTTCTGGGAAAAGCCATTCGGAGACAATCCGCAGAATCCTCCTTCGCTCGAAGGTAAGCCGATGAAATTCGACCTGGGCAATCTACAGACTCAGGTAGAACGGTTCTATCGTTTCTTCCGTGACACCCTGAAGTTCTCTCTGCCGGGCAGCATCTGCGACAAGTATAAGATGATGGTGATGGTGAACTATTCGCTGGAAGGAACTGCTTACGGCGGAACTTACGATGACTTTATCGGAGCGCTCTGGGTAACACCTAACCGTATTCAAGATAAGAAACTCAACTGTTTGGCTCACGAGTTGGGACACAGTTTCCAACTTCAGATTATGGCAGACAAGACGGGCGAAGCCTGGGGAGGAAGCGGCTTCTTCGAGATGACATCCCAATGGATGCTCTGGAGAGTGAATCCCGACTGGATAACAGATGAGAAGTATCATTTTGATGCCTTCAGACAGCTTACCCATAAGGGTTATCTGCATCTGGACAACATCTATCATTCGCCATACGTGATAGAATGGTGGGCCGAGAAGCATGGATTGGAAAGCATCGCCCAGCTCTATCGGGAGGGAAAGGTAGGAGAGGATCCGGTTGTTACCTACAAGCGGAAGTATAAGATGAGTCAGAAGCAGTTTAATGATGAGATGTTCGACTGCTATCGTCATCTCGTGAACTTCGATTTCGATTATGCCCGCAAGGAGACCCGTCCTTATGCCTGCACTTTCGATACCAAGATGCTGAAGCAGAAGTATGGTTATCTTCGTCCGGATACAGCTTCGGTTCCAGAGAACTATGGCTTTAATGCCATCAAGTTGGAAATCCCGAAGGCTGGCAAGAAGGTTACTGTAGATTTCAGAGCCCTCGATGCCGAGGGCAAGGTGTTCAAGGCATCCAAGGACAAGATGGCACGCACCATCGGTTACCGTTATGGTTTGGTGGGAGTAACCGCCGATACTGATGAATGCATCTATGGTCAGATGGGTGATGCGATGAATGGAAAGGTTTCGTTTCAGGCTCCAAAGTCCCAGCTTCTCAAGGCGCTCTATCTCGTGGTGATGGGAGCTCCTGCGAATCATTCGCTCGATCCATCTTCCTGCCGTTTCCCTTATGAGGTAAGAGTGAGGTAAGAGTGAAGTAAGATTCGGATAAGAATCAAGTACGAATCGAATAAAAATCATCTACATAAAAAATATCATAGCTTATGAAGAATAAGACTTTATTATCGGCATCTCTTGCCCTGGTGATGGCGATGTCGGCAGTTACAGCTTCAGCACAGGGCACTTTAGAAGATTACAACAGAGCCTATGCGCTGCGTCATCAGTTTTCAGCCGATTCCGTGTTCCATTGGGCACGCTCATCGGCTTGGTGCGATTCCACCCACGTACTGCATTATCAGATTTCTACTCCTCAGGGCAGGAAGTTTGTATCCTATGATGCCGACAAGAATGAGATGAAGACTTATGATTCTCAGGAAGCGATGGAGAAGGCGCTGGGCATCAAGCCTCGCCGCCCTTATAAGCCTCAGTTTGGCAGACGCCATGAGCGCCATTGGATGGAGGTAGATGAGGAGAAGGAGGCTTATCCGGTACTTTCGCCCGACGGCAAGATGGAAGCCTACATCGAAGGTTACAACGTGGTGGTTCATAAGGCAGGAAAACCTTATACCGAAGCCAAGCGAATCCTTACCCAGGATGGTACCATCGGATGCTATTACAGCAACCGCATCCAATGGAGCCCAGACGGCAAGCACATCTTCGTATGCAAGCGTGTGCCGGTAGAGAAGCGCTATGCCTACTACGTAGAATCTTCTCCTGCCGACCAGCTGCAGCCTATCCTCCACAAGCAGGAGTATGCCAAGCCGGGCGATGCCCTGCCACAGCACTATCCGGTCATCATCGATGTGGCTACCGGAAAGAAGGTGGAGGCTGACAAGCATCAGATAGAAAACCAGTATGAACTGGAGTGGATGCAATGGACACCAGACAGCAAGGAGGTGACGATGGAGTACAACCAGCGTGGGCATCATCTCTATCAGATGCTGGCGATGAATGCCGAAACCGGCAAGCTTCGTGCCGTGGTAGAGGAGCGTGCCAATACTTTCGTGAACTATGGTCGTCTGTGGCGTCAGTTTATCAAGGATGGCAAGCAACTGCTCTGGATGAGCGAGCGCGACAACTGGAATCATCTCTATCTCTACGATGTGCAGAAGTCGAAGGTTATCCGACAGATTACAAAGGGCGACTGGTTTGTTCGCGGCATCCAGCGTGTGGATGAAGAGAAGGGAGAAATCTATTTCTCGGCTAGTGGCGTGAACAAGAATGAGGACCCATATCTCGTACATTATTATAAAATAGGTATGGACGGCAAGAATATGGTGGCGCTCACTCCTGAAGAGGGCAATCATAATGCCCAGTACACCAATGATTACCGCTATCTCCTGGATACCTATTCTAAGGTGGATGCCGCTCCTGTTACCGTGCTCCGTGATGCGCAGACCGGTAAGCTCGTCAAGACTCTGGAAACGGCTGATATTGCTACTTTGAAGAAACACGGATGGGTGGCTCCGGAAGTGTTTGTGGCTAAGGGACGTGACGGCAAGACGGATATGTGGGGCATCATCCAGCGCCCTACCAATTTCGATCCTCATAAGAAATATCCGGTTATCGAATACATCTATTCGGGGCCGGGCGATGCCTACACTCCGAAGAGTTTCATGCCATACAACTGGTATACCACTTCGCTTGCCGAACTCGGTTTTATCGTAGTTCAGCTCGATGCGATGGGAACTTCCTATCGTGGCAAGAAGTTTGAGGAGGTTTGCTACAAGAACCTGAAGGATGCCGGATTCCCAGACCGTGAACTCTGGATCAAGGCTGCAGCCAAGAAGTATCCTTATATGGATGCGGATAATGTGGCAATCTACGGTTGTTCGGCAGGCGGACAGGAGAGTACCACCGCCGTATTGCTGCATGGCGATTTCTACAAGGCAGCCTATAGTGCCTGCGGCTGTCACGACAACCGGATGGATAAAATCTGGTGGAACGAGCAATGGATGAGCTGGCCTATCGACTCCAGCTATGTGGAGTGCAGCAACGTGGAGAATGCCCACAAGCTGGAGCGCCCGTTGATGCTGGTAGTAGGCGAGATAGATGATAACGTAGATCCATCGAGCACCTATCAGGTAGTGAATGCCCTGGAGAAAGCCAACAAGGATTTCGAACTCGTGGTGATTCCTGGAGCCCATCATACCATGGGCGAACTCTATGGCGAGCACAAGCGCTATGACTTCTTCGTGAAGAATCTGCTGGGTGTGAAACCGCCTAAATGGAGCGATGTAAAGAGCAAGTAATTCAGACTTCAATCTGTTGATAGTGAAACTTCTCACTTGAATCATTATTTAAGTTTTTGCCTCGAAGCAAACGGATAGTCTTACTTTTAAAAAGTAGCTATTTGCTTGTTTCGGGGCTTTTTTTGTTCATTTTATTGCTATTTCTCGTTATATTTTTGTAATTTTGCGGCATTAATTTATCTAACAACAGAAAATAAAGACTCATATAATGAGAAAGATATCTATACTAATGGTTTCTGTGCTCTGCATGATGATGCCTGTAGGGGGTGAGGCTCAGGTGCCTACCGCCTTTGTTTCGAAAGGAACTACGGATATTCAGGCGCAGCCACATACGATAACGCAAACCAGTTCCGGTGCACAATGGGCTCGTGTCGACCCTATGGTGCGCTCTATCACGATGGATGATGGTTTGCCGAGTAATTCCGTGCGTAGCGTGGTTCAGGGTTCTAAGGGATACATGTGGTTTGGTACAGACAACGGATTGTGCCGCTTTGACGGTTATGATGTCAAAACCTATTATAATCCCTTTACGACTGTAGACCAGTATGTAAGTGCCTTGACCGCTTGTGAAGAAGGACTCCTCGTAGGTTGCAATAATGGAGCCTATCTGTTCAGTTATGAAACCGACCGGTTCCAGAAACTGAGCGATAAGATTACGGCTCCTGTTCTTAATTTCTCGCTTGACGGCGATCAGAATGTGTGGATTTCTACCAACGGACAGGGGGTGTTCAGATACAATCGGACTACTCACGAACTGCACCAGTATCCGATGAAGAATATTCAGGGTATAGTGCAATGTATGCTGGTTGATGCCAATAACCAGGTATGGATGCTCTCTAATCATAGTAAAGCCAGCATCTATCATCTCAATAAGTCGACCGACCAGTTTGAGGCTTTCCCGGTAAAAGGCGATGCAAACAAGTTTTATGGCCTGGCGATGCTTGCCTCACCAGATGGCAATATTTATGTCGGAACCTGGGATAACGGACTTTTCAAACTAAACGCCGATGGTAGTGCCGAGCAGCTCATCAGCGGAACTCTGAGTAATGCAGTTCATCATATCCACCAGCTTTACAACAACGGCAACAAGTATATTCTCATAGCCAGCGATGATGGATTGGTGCAGTATGACATCCAGAACCGCTCCTGGAGAATGTTGTCGGAAGTAAACAATCCGAGCCGGAGCACGAGCGAGCGTTTTGTTTATGGTATTGCGGGCGATAATGAAGGCGGCATCTGGGTTACTACTTTCTATGGAGGTGTGAGTTATCTTCCTTCTACGAGTATTGAAGAACGTTTCCGTGCTTACTCAGCCCGCCAGGGGGGATTGCGCGGTAATGTGGTAGGAAGATTCTTCGAAGACCAGCAGCATCGCATCTGGATAGCTACCGATGATGCCGGACTCGACTGCTTCAATCCCCAGACCAACAGTTTTGTTCCTTATCCGGGCAAGGCGGCTATGGGCAAGTATAATGTTCATGCGCTCTTTGCTGATGAAAACGATCTGTGGGTGGGAACCTATGGTAATGGTGTCATCAGAATGAATATGGCTACCGGAGCGCAGCAGATTTTCCAAACCGATGGAATGGTTTCGGGAAGTAATGCCTATTGTATTTATCGCGACAGGAAGAACCGGCTGTGGGCGGCTTCGATGGATGGAGCCAGTCTTTTCGACGAAGGTCAGCAGAAGTTCAGAAGAATCAAGTCGTTCAAGTCGCTTACCATCGATATCAAGGAAGATCCTCAGGGCAACGTATGGTTTGCTACCCAGGGAGGTGGCTTGTGGCGCTTGGGTAAGAATAATGCCTGGAAACAATATAAACATGTAGAGAATGATTCTACTTCGCTGGTGAGTGATCAGGTGAACTGTCTGACTATTGGCGAAAAGGGGCAGCTCTATGCTGCAACCGGCGACGGACTCTGCGAATTCCTGCCTTCTAAAGGTATCTTCCGCCGTATCTCCATCGATGCGCCTAGTCAGGATTTCACGAGCCTTGTAATTTCGCAGGGAGTAATGTGGATTTCTACAAGCAAGGGAATTGTGAAATATACGCCGGGTGAACCTGTCCAGCTATTCAATAAATATGACGGACTCACCTGCAACGAGTTTATGCCAAATGCCGGACTCCTGGCTTCTGACGGCAGAATCTATTTCGGTTCGACAAGAGGTTTCAACTGTTTCTATCCATATCTCGTCAAGATTAACCAGGTAGCTCCTCCTGTGGCAATTACCTCGGTAGAACTCTTCGGAAAGCCGATAGAGGCGGGAAGCGACCAGTTGGATAAATCTCTGAGTCATGCTACAGAACTTAATCTGTCTCATAATGAGAATACTATCAATATCTCGTTTGCAGCCTTGAGCTATGTATCGCCTGAGAAGAACCAGTATGCTTACAAGCTCGAAGGAATCGACAAGGATTGGGTTTATACCCATGAGCATCGTGCCAACTATACCAACCTTCCTGCCGGAACCTATACCTTCCTGGTTAAGGCAACCAATAATGATGGCGTATGGTCGAAGAATGAGGCAAAACTGCAGATTGTGGTTCATCCGCCGTTCTGGTGGTCTTTACCAGCCAAGATTCTGTATCTTCTGCTTATCGGTTACGCAATCTATTGGTTCACACAGAGCCGGTTGAAGCGTGAGAAGCGTCGCCATCAGGAAGAACTCGACCAGTTGGAGCGCAAGCAGGATCAGGAGATGAGAGACGCCCGCCTGCAGTTCTTTACGATGATTGCCCATGAAATCCGTACGCCGGTAACGCTTATCATCGGACCTTTGGAGAGTCTGAAAGAGCATTGGAAACAGGTTTCCGGAAAACTTTCTGATGGTGAGACTATCACGCAGACGCTTTCTGTTATCGATCGTAACGCCCAGCGTTTGCTCCTGCTCGTCAATCAGCTGCTCGATTTCAACAAGGTGCAGCAGAAGGGCATGCAGGTTCATTTCCGCTTGAATAACATTTCAAAACTGATGCATGCTGTGGCTGAGCGTTTTGCTCCTACCTTCGAGCAGAAAAGCATCCGTTTCAAGGTAGATTATCCAGCCGATGATCTCGTGGCGATGATAGACCAGGAGGCGGTTACCAAGGTAATCAGCAATCTGATGACCAACGCCTTGAAATATACGGAGGATTATGTGCGCCTGTCCTGCCGCCTGCTGGAGGATGGAACCCATTTCCGCATCGAGGTAGAAGACAACGGATTGGGAATCAGTCCTGACGAGAAGAAGAAAATCTTCGGAGCCTTCTATCAGGCACGAGATAACAAGCCGGGAACCGGAATCGGTCTCAATATCGTGAAGAATCTCGTTGAGGCTCATCATGGTATGGTAAATGTAGAATCGGAAGTAGGCAAGGGCTCTACCTTTATCGTAACCCTGCCGCTCAACCAGCTGGATGCTGTGGTAGAGAAGGCGGATGAAATGGTGAAGGAAGAAGAGGCTGCCGCAGAGGAAAGTCTGCTGACAGATGCATCTCTGGCTGAACAGGGTTCTGAAAAGGCAGGCGAGGCTGTTGTCAGTCCACTTCGTGAACCGGTAAAACCGGCGATGCTGATTGTGGATGATGATGAAGACATGCGCCAGTTTGTGAAGGCTCATTTCGAGAAAATGTATACGGTTTATACAGCCGACAACGGAAAGGATGCACTCCGAAAACTGGAGAAGCATCCGGTTTCGCTCATCATAAGTGACTGGATGATGCCTGAGATGGACGGTCCGGAGTTCTGCCGTAGGGTGCGTGAGAATTCAGAATACTCTCATCTCCCATTCGTAATGCTCACGGCAAAGACCGATGATGCGTCAAAGACGGAGAGTATGAACTGTGGAGCTGATGTTTACATAGAAAAGCCGTTCTCGATGAAGTATCTTGAGGCGAGCGTAAGACAGCTTCTCGAGATGCGCCGTCTGTTGAGGAGTAAGTTCTCGCATACTCCGCTTGAGCCGATAGCAGAGATTGCTCCAACTCAGGTTGATAATGCGTTCCTGGAGAAGATGTCGAATATTATCGAAGAGAATGTGGCAAATCCGGAACTCAACGTGGCGTTCCTTGCCGAGAAGATGGGCATGAGCCGCTCGTCGCTCTTTAATAAGATTCGCGGTCTTGCCGATGTTACGCCAAATGAGATGATCCAGCTCGTGAAACTGAAGAAGGGCGCACAGCTCCTGAAAGAAGGAAACTACCGCATCAGCGAAATCAGCTATATGGTAGGTTTCAGCAGTCCTAGCTATTTTGCCAAGTGTTTCCAGAAGCAGTTTGGCGTCAAGCCGATGGATTTCGTGGCTGCGGAATCGTAGGATAAAAGAACTATTCGGATAGAATAAAAAATCGCCTGGGTGCTCAGATGCATCCAGGCGATTGTCTTTTATTATAAATAGGGGTTGTCCTATTCTTTATTTCTTTGTGGCTCTGATAAAGAAACCGATGAGGCAGATGTAAGCCAGGAGCGAACAAACCTCAGACATCGGATTTACCCACCAGCTGTCGGCGATGCTTACCTCGATACCGCCAAACTTCAGAAGGGCGCTAACCACACCCATCAGGGCTCCACCGGCGATGAAACCGCTGGCGATGAGCGTTCCCTTCTCACCACGTTCGCTGTTCACCTTGGCATCCTTGCTGCGCGAAGTAACATACCAGTTGATGGCGCCACCCACGAGCAGAGGAACGTTCAGTTCCAGCGGAATGAACATACCCAGAGCGAAAGCCAGGGCAGGAATCTTGAAATAAGTCAGCACGATGGCTATTACGGCTCCGATACCATAGAGCACCCAAGGAGCGCCCACGCCATTCATCAAAGGGTCGATGACCGCAGCCATCGCATTAGCCTGAGGAGCAGCAAGCGAACCTGATGCGAATCCGTAAGTCTCGTTCAGCAGCATCATCACGCCGCCCACGGTAGCCGCACTCACCAGGGTACCGAGGAACTTCCATCCTTCCTGTTTCTTAGGAGTTGTTCCCAGCCAGTAACCAATCTTCAGGTCGGTAATAAACGAACCTGCTACCGAGAGGGCTGTACAAACCACACCACCCATAATCAGGGCAGCCAGCATGCCGCCAGGACCTTTCAGACCTACAGCCACCATCACCACAGAGGCGAAGATGAGCGTCATCAGGGTCATTCCCGAAACAGGGTTTGAACCCACGATAGCGATGGCATTAGCCGCTACGGTAGTAAAGAGGAAGGCGATGACAGCTACGAGCAGGATGGCGATAATGGCGAAGAGAAGGTTGCCCTCCATCACGCCAAACCAGAAGAAGAGGAAGGTTACGAGGATGGTAACGAGCGAACCGATGGCGATAATCTTGAAAGAGATATCGCGTTGGGTGCGCTTCACGTTCTCATCTACATCGCTCTTGCCCTTCAGCTCCTTGGCAGCCAGTCCTACGGCGCTCTTGATGATGCCCCAGCTTTTGATGATGCCGATGATACCCGCCATGGCGATACCGCCGATACCGATGCTGCGGGCGTAGGCACGGAAGATTTCCTCCGGACTCATGGCGCCCACGGTCTTCACGATGCTAGGATCCCAGGCGCTCAGCACGCTATCATGGAAGATAACGCTCATGCCCGGAACTATCAGCCACCATACTACGAGCGAACCCAGACAGGTGAAGAAGGCATACTTCAATCCGATGATGTAACCCAGACCTAATACGGCAGCACCTGTATTCACCTTGAACACGAGTTTCGCCTTGTCAGCCAGGTCGCATCCCAGACTTACCACACGCGATGTGAAATTCTCGTTCCACCATCCCAGGCTGGCTACGATAAAGTCGTAAAGACCACCCACCAGTCCGGCTATGAGCAGCGGCTTAGCCTGGTCGCCACCCTTGGCTCCGCTTACCAGTACCTGTGTGGTAGCCGTAGCTTCAGGGAATGGATACTTACCATGCATATCGCTTACGAAGTATTTGCGGAAAGGAATGAGGAACAGGATTCCCAACACACCTCCCAAGGCAGAAGCCATGAAAATCTTCATAAACGAAGTAGTCATTTCCGGGTATTTAGCCTGCAGGATGTAGATGGCTGGCAGGGTAAAGATGGCTCCTGCCACCACAGCACCCGAACAGGCTCCGATGCTCTGGATGATGACATTCTCGCCCAGCGCCTTGCTACGCTTGGTAGCGGTACTTACGCCCACGGCGATGATGGCGATAGGGATGGCAGCCTCGAACACCTGACCCACCTTCAAGCCCAGATAGGCTGCGGCGGCAGAGAAGATGACTGCCATCACGATACCCCATGTAACCGACCATCCGTTCACCTCAGGATAAACCTTGTCAGGCGACATCAGCGGCTTATATTCCTCCCCGTCTTTCAGTTCGCGGAATGCGTTCTCGGGGAGTTGCAAATTGTCTTTTTCTTCCATTATTTCTCTATTCTGATGATATACTCACTCATGAAACTTGCACCTGGCTGCAGACGGTTCATCAGATACTTGTCCTTAAACTCGCCATCATATTCAGCCCAGTCGCTCAAACCATACCATGGCTCGATGCAGATGAATGGAGCGTGCTTGCCTGTTGGGTTCCAGATACCTACGGCTGGAGTCTTGAACTCGAGGGTTACATGAGGTTCGCCCTGCTCGTTGAGAATGCTCACCTGCTTAACCTGACTCTTGTCGAAGATAACAGCATCTTCTGCGAAAGTCTCCTCGTTTACTTCCCAGATACCCTTGTCGGTTTCTACGGTTTCCTTAGCCTGACGGTCGATGCATCCGCCTACGTTACCATAGAGACGAACAGGAGCCTCGTTGTCGAGTTTCAGGGTAGCCTTCATTTCTTCGCCCTTCTTGCAGCCAGGAACCATGAATGCTGGGTGACCGCCAATCTGGAAGAAGATTTCCTTGTCGTCGGTATTCTCTACGTGCCAGATGACATGAATCTCGTTGCCCTGCAGGCGGTAAGAAATGGCAAGGTTGAAGTGGTAAGGATAGTTCTTCTGAGTCTCTTCGTTGTCGATGAGCGCGAAGGTGAGGCGGTCGGCAGTCTTGCCAACGAGTTTGAACTCTGTATCGCGTGCGAAACCATGGCGAGGAAGGTGATACTCCTTACCCTCTGTGCGATAAGTGTCTTTCCACAATCCGCATACGATAGGGAAGAGGATAGGAGAGTGGCGGTTCCAGTATTTCTCGTCGCCATCCCAGAGATATTCATTACCATTAGCATCCTTGATGCTCTGAAGTTCTGCTCCGAGAGATGAAATCTCAAGTGTGAGCTGATCATTCTTAATCTGTTCCATTGTTATTAATTCTTTTGTTTAGTTTTTAATGTTTCATCTGATTATCTTTTTTCAAAGATATTGCAAAGGTACAATTTATTTTCGTAAAGCACAAGAAAAGAGCGTTTTTTCTCAGATATTACAATATATTTATACGATTTTGTTAGCTTATCTCGAATATTTGCTGTAACTTTGTAGCCCGAAATAGATAGATAACAAGAAGTATAAGAAAAAATAGTATTTAATCTAATGAGAAGCAGTAATAAAGTTAAAGGCTTTGCGGCGGGCATTGTTGCCGCAGTATGTTATGGTACCAATCCTTTGGGCACGCTCGAACTCTATGGCGACGGATTCAATTCCAGTTCTGTACTCATCTATCGTTATCTCTTGGCGGTACTGATGTTTGCCGTGGTGATGCTGTTTCGCAAGGAGAGTTTCAAGGTGAAGTGGGGACATCTGATTCGTCTTGGCGTGCTGGGCTGCATGTTTTCGCTCTCATCAGCTACGCTTTATGTCAGTTTCCATTATATGGCGGCAGGTATTGCCAGCACCATCCTCTTCGTTTATCCTATTATGACGGCCATCCTGATGACGGTCTTCTTCCACGAGAAGGTAACGTGGTCTACCTCGCTTGCCATTCTTCTGGCGGTATCGGGAGTAGGATTGCTCTATCAGGGCGATGGAAACGATAAGTTGAGCACGGCGGGTTTTGCCCTCGTCATGTGTTCATCCCTGCTCTATGCCCTTTACATCATCTCCATCAACCAATGGAAGAATCCGGGCATGTCGAACATCAAGTTTACCTTTTATATATTAGTCTTCGGACTGCTTACGATGTTTGTCTATTCGTTTATTGCAGGCGAGCCGATACAGATGCTTCAAACACCTAAACAATGGCTCTGTGCTGCCCAGCTGGCTTTGTTGCCAACGGTATTGTCGCTTTTCTTCATGACCATCTCCATCAATCTCATCGGCAGCACGCCAGCCGCCATCATGGGAGCCCTGGAGCCTGTAACGGCGGTAATCATCGGCGTCTGCATTTTCGGCGAGAGTTTCTCCCTTCAGCTTGCCTTCGGCATCCTCGCCATCCTGGCAGGTGTAACGATTATCATCGCAAGAAAGAAAGGGTAAAAAGGTAAAAAAGTAAAAGGGTAAAAAGCCCCCTTGCGTCCCCCGTTCCCAGCGATTCCATCGCTGGTCCCCATAAAGGTAAAAAGAAGAAAAAATCCTCGCTCGAAAAAGAACTCGAACGAGGATTTTTTTATCTGTTCTAGCCGCAAGCAAATAGGCTCGCGAGCCGCCAGGCGTTAAGATGATTATCTCAGGATATCCTTCAGCGCAAAGTTGGCGAGGATGCTGGTGCTCTGGCTCAGCATGCGGATGAACTCCTGGGCTGAGTTTTTCATGTAAGCATCTTTCAGAATGTGGATGCAGCCATCCATTTCGTTGTCGGCAGCATCGATAGGAATCGCCTTCATGCCGTTCTGCAGAATGGTGGTCGATTCGGAGAGAATGGTCACCAGATTGCTGCGGCTCAGAAGGTCGAAGATGATGTTTACATTATTCACCTCTACCATAATCTTGTAGTTCAAATCTTTGCCCTCTACCATGTGATCAAAGGCGTTGCGTGCCTGCAGACCCTTGCAAGGAAGGATGAGGTCGTAACGCTCCAGATCGGAAAGCTTGACCGATGAAAGGCGCGCCAGCGGATGATTCACGTTCACGATGGCGGCAAGACGGTTGCTGAAAATAGCTCGGCTGTCTACCGCCTTTTCGTTCTTCAGAGGCTTGAAAGCCAGAACGAGGTCGAGTTCGCGCTTCTTCAGTCCGTCCATCAGTTCCTGCATGGTGCGGTATTGGATGTTGAGCTTTACATGAGGATAGGCGTGGAGAAAGGCGATGAGCGTCTCGGACATGATGTTGCTGAAGGAGAACGTTACGCCGATGTTCAGTTCGCCTGTAAGCATTTCCTTCAGATCGTTCATGTGGTCTACACAGGCTTCGGCAGAATTGACCGCGTTTTGGGCGTAAGGTCTCAATTCCTTGCCCGCCTCTGTGAGGTAAACCTCATGAGAATTGCGCTCGAAGAGGGGCAGACCAATCTCCTGTTCCAGATGCGAAATCTGTTGTGAGAGGGTACTCTGGGTGATGTATAACTTGCGCGAAGCTTCTGAGAAGTTGAGCGTCTCGGCTACCTTCAAGAAATATTTCAGTTGTCGTATTTCCATATTGTTCCTTTATTGAAGCTATCGGCTATAGAAATAACCGATAGCTAAATTTGGGTGCAAAGATAAAACATTTATTTTAATATCCTCTTTTGGGGAAGAATAAAATGATGTTTTATCGCATCTCTACTTCTTTTTATCCGGTTATCATCCGATGAAAATCAGATTTCCAACCAGATGATTATTTGATTTCTACTTCGTGCAAATCTACGAATTCGCCATTCTTCTTCTTTCTTTCTACCAGCATGGCAAGCAGCTTGCGCTTGCGGTTGTCGGCGATGAAACGGCGGAAGAATACGTTTGGAATTGCCACACCCAGGGCGATGCAGATGATGGCGAGCGAAGCCTTGATGAGGTTGTTCATACCCACGGTTACTTCGCCTATCACGCCATGAATGTCGATGAAGGCAAAGAGGGCGCGATACATCAGAACTCCCGGTACCATTGGGATAACGCTAGGAATGGTGATGCATTGGTGAGGGGTATGGAACCAATGGCGCGCCTTGATCACAATGATGCTGATGAGCGCAGAACCGGCAAGCGAACCGATGCTCAGACCCATGTCGAGACCGATGTTGCCGTTAGATGGACCCAGATTGACGAAATTGCGGAAGCATACGGCGATGATACCGCCCACGGCTACAACCGGCAACAGACGGCGAGGTATGCTGAAGATGGTAGAGAAACCCATGGCCGATACGGCAGCTGCTATGGCAAACTCCCAGTATTCGTGATGAGGAGTCATCGTAAGATCCTTCACAAAGTTGTCGATATGGCAAACCTGGATAGCGAAGGCGATACCGAAAGCCATCGCGAAGATCATCAGCAGGGTGTTCAGGGCACGAACCATTCCCACCTCAATATATCCGTCGAGCATATCGCACACAAAGTTGATGAGTGGAACTCCCGGCACGATGAAGAGGGCACACGCCATCAGCGGATGCCAAGGGGTATCTGAATGCATGAAGGCTGGAAGCGCTTCGGCAATAGATGGGTTGAGCGAAAGGAATGAGGTCAACCAGGCTATCAGGGTGGCTACGAAAGCCGAAATGCCGATGGCTACATAGTTGTTGCAGCCTTTGGTTGGCAAGAACATTCTCAGGCGGAAACCCAATATGGCTGCAAGCGAACAGAAGAAGAAGGCTGGCCAGTCGCAACCGAACTGGATGCAGAATCCGCCGCAGGCAAAACCGCCACCGATGGCTACCTGCCAAGGGGTGAAGCTGCGTGGGGTGGCCTTGATGTCGTTCAGGGCCTGCTCATACTGTTCGAGCGAATAGTTTTCCTTGATGGCCTTCCAGGTGAGCTTACTTACCTGGGAAATAGAGGTGAGGTTGATACCGTGCTTCTCGCATCTCTGGAACTTGGAGAAGGAATGCTCCTCGTCGCTATAGTTTACCATCAGCACGTTCCAGTTGATGTAAAGGTGCATGTATCGCTCGTCGAGACCGAGGAAAGCTGCTGCACGCTTCATGGTTCGCATGATGCGGGATGTGTCGGCAGCACTCTCCATGAGAATGCTACCGGTACGTAATAATAAGTCGAGTTTTCTTCTGAGTTCTGATTCTGCTATTTCCTTGCAGTTGCAGTTGTCCTCTACGCAAGCGCAGGTTTTCAATTCTTTTTCTGTCATATATGTTTATCCGAATACAAAAATAATAATCTGAATGGTTACAATTCTGAGGAACATGGCGAATGGATATACATTCGCATAGCCTACTGTTGGCGCATCTGCCGAAGTCTGCTCACGTACGTAAGCCAGGGCAGAAGGGTTGGTGTTGGCACCTGCCAATACGCCGAGTAATGTATAATAATTGATGTGGAACACGAGCTTGCCGATGATGCCGCCCAGAATGATTGGTATCATGGTGATGGCGATGCCGTAGAGTATCCAGGTCAGTCCGCTTTCTGATGCTACGGTCTGGATAAACTGTTCGCCTGTGCCGAGACCCACGCAAGCCAGGAAGATGCAGATGCCGATTTCGCGAAGCATCAGGTTGGCTGAAATGGTATTGTAGGTAACGAGGTTGTATTTCGGTCCGAAGTAACCTATCAGAATGGCTACTACCAATGGACCGCCGGTAAGTCCGAGACGCAGATTCTCGTTGATGCCTGGGATGAAGAACGGAATGTTGGCTACGATACAACCCAGCATGATGCCCAGGAAGATTGGGATGAGGTTAGGGTAGTTCAGACGCTTCATCTGGTTACCCAGCACCTTCTCGGTATGAGCGATGGCGAGTTCCTTGCCCACTACGGTTACGCGGTCGCCCAACTGGAGTTTCAGGTCTGGGGTCGCGATGAGGTCTACACCATTTCTGTTCACGCGGGTAATGTTGGCGCCAAGGTTGCTTCTAATCTGCAACTGGCTGATGCTCTTGCCGTTGATGCCCGGTTTGGTAATCAGGATTCGGCGGTTGATGAGTTCGCTGCTGAATTCCTCGTCCTTTACGTCAACCTTCTCGCCGAGCAGGGCGATGATAGGTTCTTCTACGGTAGGATGAGCCACAATCTGCAGAATGTCGCCCTCTTCTATCACGGTCTGTCCGTTAACCACCTCGTTCTGGCGTTCGCCGTTGTTACGGATAATCTTGGAAACCATGAAGTCGCGCTTCAGGAGATAGCGGATCTGCTTGACGGTATCTTTGAAAACCATCTGGTTAGAAACCTTTACGGCGAAGGTGTTCAGGGTCATCGCTTCAAGATGTCCTTTGCCTCGCTTAGCTTCATCCTCTTCCTTCTGCTTGTCTACGCGTAGCGCAAACCTTAATATAATGAAACTGAGGATAACGCCGAGCACACCCATAGGATAGGCGATGGCATAGCCGGCTGCGATGGATGGGGCGTCGATGTGGCGCAGGTCGCTGAATGCCTGCTGGGCTGCCCCCAATCCAGGAGTGTTGGTTACGGCACCCGAAAGGATACCTGCCATAGAGGTGATGGATGTTCCCGAAAATGAGAAGATGACTAAGGTAGTAATGATACTCAGGGCCACAACGATCATGCTGAGCAGGTTGAGACTCTTGCCGCCGTTCTTGAACGAAGCGAAGAAGCCCGGACCTACCTCCAGACCGATAGAGTAGACAAAGAGGATCAAGCCAAATTCCTTGAGAAAGTGGAGCAGATGCTCGTCAAGGTTGAGAGAGAAATGTCCAAAGATAAGACCGATGAACAGAATCCAAGCCAAGCCCAGGGAAACACCTTTTACTCTGAGCTTACCTAAACACAAACCCAAGGCGATGACCAGCGAAAGAATCATCACAGAGTGGGCTACTCCGCCTCCCCAAAGGTCTGGGAAGCCATAAAATAGATTTTTTAAAATCTCCATTTTTCTTTATCTATTAATGTAAATACTGAATTTTCAAAAACATTCTTTCTTATCGATTTCTGAAATCGATTGCAAAGGTATGGATAAAAACGAAAGCAAAACTCGTTTTATGTTTAAAAGCTACGAATGCGGCTATAAGTGTTTTCTATAACAAAAATAGGCTTTGCGGGCTTTTTTTTTCTCTTTCTTATGCATTTCTAGCCCTTTCTTTGCTTATTATATCAGTTTTTTTTCGTAATTTTGCAACCGGATTATTATAAACAGGAAAGAATATGCTGAATATTGATGAAATAAAAGATAAGAGAATTGCCGTGCTCCTTTCGGGAGGTGTCGACAGTTCGGTTGTGGTTTGGGAGTTTGCCCAGCTGGGCCTGCATCCTGATTGCTTCTACATCAAGATTGGTCCTGAGGAGAAAGAGGAGTGGGACTGCTCTTCGGAGGAGGACCTGGAGATGGCTACGGCTGTGGCTAGAAAGTATGGGTGCAAGCTGCAAGTGGTTGACTGTCATCATGAATATTGGAACGAGGTAACCCGTTATACGATGGAGAAGGTGAAGGCGGGTTTTACGCCTAATCCGGACGTGATGTGCAACCGCCTTATTAAGTTTGGCGCCTTCGATGAGAAGATGGGGCACAACTACGACCTCATCGCCACGGGGCATTATGCGCAGACCGAAACGGATGAAAATGGCGATAAATGGCTTGTCACGAGTCCTGATCCTGTGAAAGACCAGACCGATTTCCTGGCTCAGATAGAGAGCTGGCAATTGAAAAAAGCGATTTTCCCTATCGGCCATCATATCAAGAATGAGGTTCGCGAGATAGCCGAAGAGGAGCATCTGATAAATGCCAAGCGCAAGGACAGCCAGGGAATCTGCTTCCTGGGACAGATAAATTATAATGATTATATCCGCCGTTATCTGGGCGAAAAGCCGGGCGATGTCATAGAGATGGAGACGGGCAAGCGCATAGGCGAGCACAAGGGTTTGTGGTTTCATACCATCGGCCAGCGCAAGGGCTTAGGCTTTGGCGGCGGTCCCTGGTTCGTGATTAAGAAGGATGTAGAGAACAATATCCTGTATGTGAGTCATGGTTATGATCCGCAGTCGGCCTACAAGAAGGATTTTCCTCTCCATGATTTCCATTTTCTTACGCGCGAGGTAGCTATGCAGAAGGTGACTTTCAAGATTCGTCATACGCCGGAGTATCATCCTGCTACTATAGAAAAACTGGAAGACGGCCGCTGGATGATTCATTCAGAAGAGGCAATTCATGGTGTGGCTCCCGGCCAGTTCTGTGTAGTTTATGATGAGCATCATCATCGTTGCTATGGCTCGGGCGAGATTACGGTATAAATATTTTAAATTGAAAAAAGGGATGAGTCATCAATCTGATATTTTGATGATTCATCCCTTTTTGTTTTATCTGTTTTTACCCTTCCCCGATAATGCTGTCCAGTAACTCCTGGCAGGCATCTTCGAGAAGCGTGATGACGAGCTCGAAGTCGCTATAGTCGCCATAATACGGATCGGGAACGGTGGTGTATTCGCGATGATGGGTCAGAAAATCGGCCATGCGCACTACTTTTTTCCTATCAGACTCTGAAGAAGCCATGGAGGTAATGGTACGGTAGTTTTCGTTGTCCATTACCACGATGGTTTCGAAACGGGCGAAGTCTGACTTCTGGAACTGGCGGGCATGGCTGTTGAAATTGTAGCCATGCTCGGCGCCACATTTGCGCATGCGGCTGTCGGGCAACTGACCTACGTGCCAGTTCCCGATGCCCGCAGAATCGATTTCAAACTCATCCTGAAGCCCTGCTTTTTCTACAAGACTCTTCATGATTCCCTCGGCTGCCGGAGAGCGGCAGATGTTGCCCAGGCAGATAAATAATACGGTATGTTTACCTTTCTTTGTCATGTTGCTAACTTTTTTTGTTTGCAAAGTTAGCATAAATCTCTGTATTATGCAAGATTTTTCTTCATTTTTCTTCCCACAAAGTTCCAGGCTGGCATCTTCTTCAGGGTGCTGCGGATAGGCTGAATGTCCCAAAGCAGGAAGATGATGAGCACGCCGATGCCGATGAGGAAATACATCATTACGGGATAACATACCATCGTTGCCACGCCTATCGTGAGCAGTCGGGTATATTTCTGATGGAGCACCTTGCACCAGAACAGGCAGAAGAGGCATCCGGCGAGGAATATATCCGTTGAACGAAGGGACGCGGAAGGGTCCCTGTAACATAGGAGGTCCTGGCATTTTTTTAATTAATAATTTATAATTTATAGAACATTCTATCTATAGTTTATAGAACATTCTATTTGAGGCGAACCTTGGTTTCTACGTTCAGACCGGCACGGAGCAGGGCTACCTGTTTAGGGTCGTTATCGCGGGTGAGGACGATGCGAACCGGTACGCGAACCGCCCAGCTGCTGGGTCTGTACGTTGCGAACCGAGGCGGCACTTGCCTTCCGGCTGCTTGCCTGCTCATAACGTGCCTTGGCTCCCAGATAGCGGGCGTAGGCATTATCATATTGCTGGCGGGTTACCGCATCCTTCTTCATCAGGGCTGCAAAACGGTCGAAATCCTGCTTGGCGTTCATCATGTCTACACGTGCCTCTTCGATACCTGCCGAAGCCGTCTGCACGTTGGTAGTGGTGGTTCCCATGCTGGCTGATACAACCGAAGAACCGGCCTTCGAGCCGCGCAGACCAGCCTCTGCCTGAGCCACATGCAGGCGGAATTCTGAATCTTCGATAATGACGAGTGTATCGCCCTTCTTCACGTGCTGATAGTCGGAGAAACAAATTTCCTTGATAAATCCTGATACGTGCGTGTTGATAGGTGTAATGTGGCGGTTCACCTGGGCATCATCGGTATAAACCACGTCGCTACCATGATAAAAATGGCTGAAACACCAGCCGATGGCTCCTATAAAACAGAGGATGATAACTACATTATATATTCTCTTGATAATCTTCTTGTTCATAATTTATATTTGTTTTATTGTTTGAAAAAGAGCAGACGAATTGGCTTTCCCTTCGGACGCCGAACGTTGTTTCTTCGTTCTTCACTTCCTAAATTTCTCCCGCTATGTATTTCATGCGGTAATAAGCGTATACGATGTTGATGCGGGCATCTACCTCATTCAGTTCGGCGTTGAGCTTCAGGTTCGATGCATCCACCATGTCCGGTTACCAGCGCCACTTTCGGCAGCAGGTCGCTCTTGGCAATTTTCTCCTTCTGTTCCGCTATTCTGATGGCGTTGCTGCTCTGTTCCAGCAGGGGCGAATTCATCGTGCTTGCCGTCTGCCAGTAAGCTTCGCCATCCTTGGCGTAAGCCTTGTCGGCAATCGTAGCGTCCGGAATAATCTGCATCTCCTGTTTCCCTTTATCTTCCTGGTTCATGCCGAGCGTATTCAGGAGCTGGTGGTTCAGGATACTGCGGTTGTTGCGTAGTGAAGTGAGTCCCAGTTTCAGGCTCTCCATCTGCAGTTCGTATCGGGGGATGTCGTTCTTGAGCGCCATTCCCTGGGTTTGTTTCGCCTTGATGTCGGCGATAAGCTGGCGGGTGAGCTCGATGTTTTTTCATATACCTTGATACGGTTGTCTATCTTGTAGAGGTCCAGATACTGTCCCAGGGCGATGAAGCGAGCCTGCTGACGGGTGAGTTTCACGCCCACCTCTGCCTGCTGCTTGCCCAGTTCGGCGAGGCGTATGCCTGCGTTGATGGCGCCACCAGCATAAACCACCTGCTGTGCCTGGAAGGCGAAATTATTGCCGAAGTGGGGCGATTTCAAACCTTGGGCGTTACTGAAGTCGCGGTCGGTCATCAGGGCGTTTCCGATGTAACTGAAGGAGAGGGATGCATCAAGGTCGGGCAGTTTCTTGCTTTTAGCCGATTCGATACCGATGCTGGCAGCTTCTACACCCGATTTCGAGGTTCGTAGCGACTTGCTGTTTTCTTCGATTCTCTCGAAGAGTTGGGCGATGGTCATTCTGGTTTGAGCCACAGCCCATAGAGAGCCTCCCCAGATGAGAAGGCCTGCAATCATCATTTTCTTTATCATTCAAAAATCTGTTATTATTATTATTTAAAAATTCCGTTATCTCATGAATTCGGGTGCAAAGGTACGGCGATTTGGGCGAATATCCATTTTAAATTTTTCGTGCCGCATGGATTTTTTCGGAACAAAAGTTCTTTTTTCTCACATTATTTCCGTATATTTGCACGCAAAAAGCGAATAAAAGGTATTTATGATAGAATTATCAGAACAGAACAGTTATCAGGAGGCCAGTCTTTTCTGCTCCGATTTGAGCGAGTGGCAGGAGGGTCCGCAGGTATTGACCTATGGAGCCATTCTCCTTTGCCGCAAGGGCAGGGCCGTGCTGAATGTGAATTATAAGGATTGGGATCTCTATGAGGGAGCCGTCATCACCCTGTTTCCGAATGATGTGGTAGAGGTGAAGAAGGTGGAGTCTTCTGCTTCCTGCGAGGGGGATACTTGTGCCGGAATGAATGCTTCTGCCTTCGAAGTGGAGATGCTGAAATATAATCCATCTCTGCTGCGCGAAGCCAGTCTGCAGCTGGAACAGACGGTTTATTCAGCCCTGCGCGAGGACCGATGCCGGCAGGATTCGCCCGTGGTTACCCGTATCATCGACAGCATGTTTTCCCTCCTCAGACTCTATTTCGAGCAGCACGACTGTACCTGTATCTCGCAGCTGGTACTCTATCAGCTCAAGGCCTTCTTCATAGGGTTCCATGAATATCTGCAACGCAATCCGCAGAACTGCCCCGACGAGGTGAAATCTTACAGGGTGAGAGAACTCTTCAACCGCTTCATGAAGCTCATGGAACGCGATTACAAGAAATCGAGAGATGTCAACTATTATGCCGAGCAGATGAACATCACCTCCAAGTATCTTTCGAATATCGTGAGGCAGGTAACGGGGCATACACCCAAAATCATCATCGACCAGTATGTGGTGCTCCAGCTGAAGATGCAACTCAAGCGCTCCGCCCAGAGCATCAAGGAGATGGCATGGGAATATCATTTTGCTGATGCCAGCTTCTTCTGCCGCTATTTCAAGAAACATACCGGAATGACGCCGCAGCAGGTGAGAGAATAAATACAGTAATTATAACATAAAAATTTTCAAAACATGACAACAACACTTATCATATTGGTTATTACGGTAGCCCTATTCATCTGGGGCAGGGTGAGGGTCGACATCGTGGCACTTACCGCCCTGGCTGCACTCCTGGTTCTGGGTATCCTGACACCTGCCGAGGCGCTGGCGGGCTTCTCTTCGCCCATCGTCATCATGATGATAGGACTCTTCGTGGTGGGTGGAGCTATCATGCAGACCGGACTTGCCAAGCTTACGGGCAATAAGCTCATGGCGCTCTCGCGCGGCAACGAAACCATCACCTTCCTGCTCGTAATGCTCGTAACCTCCTTTATCGGCGCCTTCGTGAGCAATACCGGAACGGTGGCCCTCATGATGCCTATCATCATGAGCATAGCTGCGGGCTCGGGCATGCAGTCGTCGCGTTTCCTCATGCCACTCGCCTTTGCCGGAAGTCTGGGTGGAATGCTTACTCTCATCGGTACGCCGCCCAACCTGGTTATCGATGAAGTATTGACCGAGGGCGGTTATCAGCCGCTTGCCTTCTTCAGCTTCTTCCCTGTGGGCATCATCGTCATCGCCATCGGCATCATCGTGCTCATGCCGCTCAGCAAAATCTTCCTTAGCAAAAAGCAGAGCGGAAAGAAAAAGAAGCAGGGCAAATCGCTTGATGACCTGGTAGACGAATATCAGCTGCTCGATAATCTGCATCGCTACATCGTGCCTAGCCGCCGCCCTTCTGCCGCCCTCGACGAGAATGGCGAGCAGATGGATATCGTGGGCAAAACCCTGAAGGAGCTGAGCATTCAGAAGAAATATGGCGTGAGTATCATCGAGATAAGAAACGAGAAGAAATCGCGACTGGGACTGGTGAAGGATGTGAGCCAGAACATGGCGAAGAGCAGCAGTACCATTCAGGTTCACGATACCTTATATATAATAGGTGAGGAGGAGAAGATGAAACGCTTTGCCAGCGATTACGGCCTCAGGAAGATGAAGGATGTGAAGATTGATTTCTACGACCTGGGACTGACCGAAATCGTGGTGATGCCTACGTCTAATTTTTCCGGTCTGCGCATAGGCGATGCCAACCTGCGCAAGCGTTTCGGCATCAACGTGCTGGGCGTAAAGCGTGGCGATGAATATATTACCGACAATCTGATAGCCACCAAGCTGCATGTGGGCGATATGCTCCTGGTGCAGGGCGAATGGACCAATCTGGCTCATCTGGCTACCGATACGAGCAACTGGGTGGTTATCGACCAGCCAGAGAAGACTGCCGACAAGGTGCTCTTGGATTATAAGGCGCCTGTGGCGGCTGCCATCATGCTGCTGATGATTGCGATGATGGTGTTCGATTTCATTTCTGTGGCTCCGGTCACGGCGGTCATCATCGCCGGACTGCTGACCGTCTTTGCCGGATGTTTCCGGAATGTGGAGGCGGCTTACAAGACCATCAACTGGGAGAGCATCGTGCTGATAGCCGCCATGATGCCGATGTCTACGGCGCTTGAGAAGACGGGTGCTTCTGCCTTGGTTTCTCAGGGGCTGGTAGAGAGTTTGGGTTCGATGGGACCTACGGCTCTCTTGGCAGGTATCTACTTCACCACTTCTCTGATGACGATGTTTATCAGCAATACAGCTACGGCTGTACTGATGGCTCCTATTGCCCTGGTGGCGGCCCAGCAGGTAGGAGTGAGTCCTTATTCCTTCCTCTTTGCGGTTACGTTGGGCGCCAGCATGTGCTTTGCCTCTCCGTTCTCCACGCCTCCTAATGCGCTGGTGATGAAGGCGGGTGGCTATACGTTTATGGATTACGTGAAGGTAGGTTTGCCGTTGCAGATTATCATCGGCGTTGTGATGACCTTCGTTCTTCCGCTCCTGTTTCCTTACTAAGGATTTTTGATATCAAAATAAAAGCCCCCGATGTTTTTCCCGCATTGGGGGCTCTTTTTTTATCGGATTAAATCAGGCTTTTTTATTTTCCCAATTTGGGAGATTTTTTTCTCCAACTGGGCAAGTGATTTTGCGCGCTTTCTGAATCACGATGCAAAGATACGAAATCCCGATTTATCAGTTGTGCGATAGCGTGCGATGCCATGCGATAGCGGAACATTTTTCTCCAATCTCTTTTCTTCGTGTTCACGGAAGTTGGGACAGATAGTTTCAGCGATGTTGGACAGTTGTTCCTTATTATAGCCCGAATCGGCAACAAGATAGGTCTTCATACGGCATGATTTCCCCTAATTGAGGGCGGAATACTGAAAAATAACCCCATTTATCTCCACTTCGAGTATCGGGAAGAGCATCGGAAATAAGGGTTCCTGCATGTCTTTTGATGCCTGAGAGAGCAAAAGTTGCACCTATTCGATGCTTTTTCCCAGCTTTTTCATCGTCGGAGCGGTTGAAATGGGGATATTGTACTTCAAATTCTTAGTCTCTATTTCTACATAATTTATTGATTATGAGCCTTTTAGAGAGAAGTGTGGTTGGACGGAGCGTTCCAGTTCCAGTTGTTCCAAGGTTCTTCTCAAATTTTGGTACATTTATGTATCTAAGTTTGAGGAGACCTTTATCTGCAAAAGAGAAATCGATGCTCTTCCACCCATAATTCGCTTTGCGGTCTTTATCTTGTTGACCGAACCTTCAAGGATTCCATTGTTCAATTTGCTAGCAATAGAATTATTGATGGCGGAATAGTCCTTAATCAGTCCTTTGGCAAACTTTTCCATTTTCTCATTACCACATCCTATGACCATGTTAATCCATTTGTACAAGTTCATTTTGACCTCTCCGCTCAAAATGCCTTGAAATGTTGTTATATAATAGGCTAAATCGGTAACATGCAAGTCCTGCAGAAACAATCTGACAGTCTCCGTCTTGGTTTTCCAGTTGAAGTGAACTATTGAATTCCAAAGGTCATACTCTTCGTTCCTGATAGTTGCCTTTGCAAGAAATGCCTTGTAGGCATCATCGTATGCCTTCCAGTCTTCCTTCCATTTTCCTCTCAGTAGAAAAAGAAGTCTTTTCAGTATTTCTTTCTTCTCTGTAGAATGTAACCCCTTGGTAACCACAGAGTAATCCAATGACTTTTTACAGAGAATCCTATTTGTAATAGATTCTATGGCTTTGTAAGCCCTTAGTTGCGTTGGGTTGAGCAAGTCCTCATATTTGGTGTTCCTTAGCTTTCCCATCTTAAATCCATCAAACCCTGTTTTGTCATGGATTTCACTCAAAGTCAGTCCTTGCCTTGCATAAAGATCCATGAAAGTGTTCCATTCAGTCATTTTCTTGATTCTTCTTGCATCCTTGCACATCGATTCCAAGACTGCATATATGCTGTTATAAAGCCAACCTCTACTTATTTGTGGCTTAATGGGACCAACTAGACCTTGAGTCAGCAACTCCATTCTCTTATGCAAAAACTCCTGCAGAATCTTTGGAAAGACTGCGCTCGTCAAGTCTTCAATGACATGGAATTTGTCTGTGATAGCATGTGCTGATGGGGCTCCTTGCTTGATAGCCTTAATGAAGCATCGTCCCCTATCACGAGTGATAGTATTGACTTTCTTGTATTGTTTCAAGACATTTGCCACAATCGAAGAATCTCTAGAGTCTATCAGTTCCAAAATCTCGCCTGTGTCATGGTCTACGATAACACTGCCATAGGTATGTCTCTTTCTCTTGGCAAAGTCATCTATGCCTATATTCCTGGCAGTCCTGTCTGGAAGTCTTTGGATCTTTTTCAAATGATTTATGCAAGTATTTGGACAGCAAGTGATTCCCATCTTTCTCATGACCTTGGAGGTCGACACAGATGACATATGTATATGAAGCAGGTTCATCAACTCTATGCATCTTACACTGAATCTTGCATATTTGTTTAGCCACTTCGTCTGTTGCTCTACAAATATATGTTTATCAGACTGGCAGTAAAAACGGCGCATGTAAAGGGTGAGAACAAACCGTTTACACCCTAAAGGACACATCGTGACCGTTCTCTTTTGCCAGCCACGGGTATGAGTGGTTTTCTTGCCACAACGGTCGCAGAAGGCATGGGTAGCCGTACTCACGAGAACCATTTTGAGTTCCGTGGAAGAGAAGTCACAACTTGCGATAAAAAAGCCATCTATGGCAGGAAAAATGTCCATAAGAAGTTTTTCTCCGACCGTAGAAGCATTTATATCGGATTTTATTTGGTTGTTTCTTATCTTTTTTATAATTTTGCATCTGTTAGCGATTGTATCCATTGTAAGTCATATTTTATGATCACTTTAAACTTACATATTTTTGGAGACAATCGCTAATTTTTTATATTAAACTTTCTCAAAAATATTGCTCCTTCATATAAAATATGGGGCTTTGTACTAAAATTTGAGAAGAACCTGTTCCAATTAATTTTTTGAGCGTTCCATTCCACCTTCTTATATATAACTATCTATATATTAAGTAGTTATAGAGTCTCTATAAAGGGATATTGTCCTATGAAAACCTATTTGAAACAATTGGAACAACTGTAAGCGGCTCCGCGTTTATACCTTGCATAATTCAAAAAAAAGCAGTAACAGCTGATTAAATTAATGCTGTTGCTGCTTTTTCCATCGGTCAGGAAGTAAGTCTCTATATTTTTCTAATGGGGTATTGGGTTGCCATTCTACAGTCTTTTCTATTACGTCGCATATGTATTCAAACAGATTAATGCCATTCAGCCTGCATGAGATTGCGATAGAATATAGGATAGCCGCCCGGCTTGCTCCTTCGTGCGAACCAAAGAACATTGAGTTTCTTCTTGATAGTGATATGTATCTCTGGATTCTCTCAATGTAGTTGTTATCGAGAGCCGTATCACCTCTTTTGAAGATGTCACAAATGGCATTATATTCATTAAGGGCATAGCCGACCGCCTGCGCCAAGGTAGACTTGGGCAGCAAATCTTTCCTGGAAGATATTTCCTCCAGTTTCTCCAATAAATCCTGCAAAATGTCCGGTGCATATGACTGCCGATAGGCTAGATGGTCTTCAACGGTCCATCCATTTACCCCAACCTTATGTTTTTTGTCTTCTCGATAAAATCTGTTGAGGATATCTACGACCTCCTGAGCATCCTTGTCTTCCTTGCCGCAGTCGATGAAATCTCTCTTGACATGCTGCAGGCAGGCGATTCTCATAATGTCAGGATAAGCATCCGACTCCAGTTTCCGGTAAGGAGCATATGCATCACTCTGTATGGTACCTTTATAATCAGAGAATATGTTAAGTATGACCTGCTCAGAGCGTGATCCATCCTCATATACGAAGAAGACAAGTCCCAGTTTAGGCGCACTTACAGCCCAGAAGTAGCCTTTCTTCGAACCCTTGTCCGTAGGCTTTGTCTTGGCTAACAGCACTTTATGGTATGTCTCGTCTGCCGAGACATAATCCTGCTGCAACACTACTTGGCAGATAGCCTTATAGAAGTTTTCCAGTACATCGGCACTTCTGGCAATCAGTTTGTTTGCCGTGGCTTTCCTTAACGTAAACCCATTGTCGGCAAAGTATTTGATGATTCGCTCTACCGGCATGGAATAGATGTATCGCATCTGCAGGAGTCCTGCTGCAAAGGAAGGTGAATAGGAAGAATTCAACAACAGAGCCGGCGGAGTTTTCCCCGGATACATGATACTTCCATCAGTATAAGTGTTGATGTGATACACGGTCTTGATGAATTTGATGGGTTCCATGCTGTAACGTATACAGGTACGAGTTCCGAAGAGACGCAACGTCTTCAAAAACTCTGCATCCATGACTGGATCTATCGTAACATGCACCTCTTTCATCTCGTAATGCATGTCACGCTTGGCTCCGTTGTTTTTGCGTGCCTTTCTCTTTTCGGCCTGCTCTGTTTTCTTCTTGTCAAATTCCTCCTGGGTCATCGAGTCTTGTGGATTCTTTTCCTGACGTTCGGACTTCTTGCCTGAAACGAGCTTGCCGAGTGCCTTGTTCTGACGATTCGCTTTGTCAATGGCGATTCCTTTCTGGACGAGTAATTCTTCTAATGACTTTATACGTTCAATGAGTTCGTTGACCTGTGTAGTCAATGAACTCACCGTAGCATTAGCTTGCTGAAGCTGTTCGTTTGCAAGCTGAAGCTGTTTCTTTAAAAGTACTATAATTTCGTCCTTTTTCATAGTGCAAAGGTACGAAAAAATATCGAGATATGCAAGGATTTTTAGATATTTATTTTTCTATCTTGTTGATACACAGTTCATTAAATATAATCTTATGCGCCTATAGATTAAGCCGTTTCCTATATCTCATACTTTTCAGGCAAATTCCGCTCATGATGGCAGATAGCGTCTTGTACGGCATTTTGCATTGTTTGCTTTGGGGATCAAAGAATGGTAATTCAAAGGTTCCTCGCTCCAGTCGCTTCTGATACAGCAAGAAACCGTCGCCATCCCATTTTAGCATTTTTACCTGCTGGCGGTTCTTGGAGAAGAAGATGAAGACGGCACCACCGAGTGGCGGCAGCTCCATCTCCGTCCTCACAATCTGGTACAGGCCATTTATGCCCATGTTCATTCGGACATATCGCTGGCAGACGTAATACTGGGTGTTTTCGTTTAATCCAAACATAGCAAGTCCTCCTTCTCGTAAAGTTTCATCAGATGCATGACTGATTTGGCACTACCTTTCTTGATGGTGACTATCGTTCCATTGGGAAAGGTTAAGGTTATGCCGAAAAGATAATTTTCCGGGCAGACGGAATCGGATGGCATTTCCATGGGAAGGAACATCATCCCAGTGTCCTTGGCTGTTGCTTCGGAACATTCCTTACGGGCTTCGGCCTGAAGCAGACGAATCTGTTGTTTGGCTAACCTAACAGAATAACCTTTCTCTGACATCCATCTATGCATCGAGCGATGGTTTACATGCCGTTCCTTTAAAAAAGGAATCAAACTGGCTTTTGGATTATGATTCAAATGAATCTGGAAGGCATTCCATGCCCTCTCATAACGTTCTGTTGCTCTCATAATTTCGTTGCTTTTAAAATTATGGTGCAAAGGTAAGAACTTTTACGATAAAGGGCAAGGTATAAACGCAGAGCCGCTTACATCGAAAATGAGGAGTTTATCATGGCTGTTGTAGATTCAGAGAATAGACTTCTCTTTGGTATCTACAGAGCAACTGGAAAGCCATATTTTCCTCTCAATGAAATGTATCACGTTGAGCAGAATGAAGAGTTCTTCGCTGTTTGGCTTGATGCTGCTAACCATGTACTCTTTGGTATCAGAAGAGACGGAGAAATCATTGGTGAAATCCATGCTGTCAATGCCTTGAAGCAAGTTATCTCTCAGCTTCAATATGACTTTGCATCATTGCAGGAGAAGGTAGGCACAATAGATTCCAACCTCAAAGAACTCCTTGATGTCTTCTCTTTGCAGGAAAATACTGAGTATCTTGCAGTTGAGCAAGATGCAGAAGGAAAGGTTCTTTCTGCAACAAATCCCGATGGTAGTCACTATATTCATAAGGTAAAGTCCGAGACTATCCTGGCACAAATAGAAGAAAAAACAGACATAGAGAATAGGCTAGAGATGACATTGGACGAAGAAGAACATATTCTTAGCTACAGAGACAAGAATGGCGTAAAACATGAAACTGCTCTAGGTGTAGAACATCTAGATGTAGAACATTTTAGTATGAAAGGCGAATCTATTGATTTTTCCAATTATGCAACACAAGACGATGTTAATGGCATTGAACTTAAAAACATCGATGGGGTTTACGACAACTCAAAGCCTAATTTGTATCTTACATCACAAAAGACATACACAACGGCTGATGGAAAGCAATCTTTCACTCCTCCAAATGCAGGTGCAGAAATGAGTAACAAAATACCTTGTAAGCCAGGAGAATGGTTCACTAGGACTGGCACAGCTACAGGTATGGTTGTTGTTTCAGACAAAAATGACAATAACGCAAAAAGATTGATGCCAAACGGAAGTCTGCCTAAGGCAAGTGTTCAAGTTCCAGAATATTGGGATTGGGCTGCATACATACGTTTTGCCGTGGCTACTTACGAAAATAATGTTACCATAAACCGAGGTAAGTATGCTGTAAGTGAATCTAGTGATTCTGTTTCTATTCCAAAACTTAAATTGAATGTTGCCAATTTCACGAAGGAAACCAAATATCTAAAATCTCCAAATGGTACTTTCTTTGAGCTTTCTGTAAGTGATAAAGGGGTATTGTCTGTAAAGGAGATAGACAAAGACCTTGTGGCACCTTTCGATGTACCATCAGATTTAAAGTTCACTATATCCAACCCTTCTGGAGGTGCTGCTGTTTTTTGCGGAAATGCCAATCGGGTATTGCTGCATAACGAGAAATATCTGTATGAGGTCAAGGAAACTGGATTGACAAAGTTTCTTTCCATCGCTGACAGCTCTGCTTATTTCTACAATGTCGAGCATCAGGTAAACAGCAGTGGTAAGTCAAGAATTGTTGCATTGCTAAAGGTTGACCCATTCAAAGGCCTTTGCGTGTTTGATGAGAACTTCATCCTAATCGACCAATTAGCAAGTCCAAATTATGATACTCATGACTTCATCTACATAGATGATTTCCATTACATCGTGTATTATCATAGCAACGTACTAACAATAGATGGACACATGACTTATTCTGATACTTTGGTAGAGTGGAAGAATGGCAAGAAGATTGGTTCATACACCCTCAATGACCAAGATGTTTTAAGAGATATTCTGTTTGATGCAGATGTGCATTCTACTGCACCTATAGCAGAAACCCATACAAATACTATTGGTTTTGATAGGACTGAAGACAGAATAATTGTAAATCCAAGAAACTGTTGCTCTTGGATAATTCTCAAAAGAACTGTTAGCAGTGAAGACAAGGTTACATTTGGTCCAGTACTGGAACAAGTTGGTGGCTTGCCATCGTTTAGTAATTATGGTGCTGTTGCAAGGAGAATCAAGACAGACTCATTGGCTCAGTGGTTCTTGTGTCATGATGTGAAGTATTGGGGAATGAAAGAGATTAGTGGTGTGAGTTATCCTACATATACACTGTTCGATAACAACTTCTTAATGAAAGAGAACCTTCGAAACAATCCTACTTCAAATCCTACTGGCGCAACAGATAATGCAGCTACTTGCTCAAGAATCGTGCAACTAAGCATTGATTGGAGTAAAAGGAAGATTGTAGAGTACAAGGTGTATGTCGTTCCATCTTATTATTCAAATGTTATGAGTAGTGCATGGATGATGGATGAAGGTATGTTCTGCATAGATTATGCTATTATGGGAACAATCATATTTGCAGACTTCACAACGGAAGCAACAACAGTGTCAGAAGACAACCATCTGTACACGAATGCTAAAATTACATGGAAATTAAAGCAGCAGAAACTTTTGTATAGGGCAAATATTTATTAATTAAAATAATATACAATTATGGGGAAATGTTTAATAACAAAGCTTAATGAGAGTGTCAATAATGACAATCTTTTGAAAATTGGTGAGTTTTCTATTTCGTTAAATGAAATTGAATCACCTTCTGAATCTTCTCAGAAGATTCAAGTTGCATTCACTGGAAATAGTGAAGTTAGAAATGTAAATGGAAATTTTACAGATAGCACATTAAGTAATAACACAGGTAAAAACATATCTATCACAAATGGAGATTTGCATGATATATATGTTAAAAATGTAAGTTCCTTAATTTGCTTTGGGAATAAGTATGGTTTAAGACTGCTATTTATTCCAGACAACACTGGAGTTACGATAGACATTTCTGAGTTAAAATTTTGTCCTATTCTTACTATTTTATCGCTTGGTACAGCGACACTACAGAATAGTGTAGACATAGCAAGTATAACGAATCTTAGTATTCTTAAATATTCTGGTAGTAGTGTAATTGACACAAAACATATAAAGAACCTTCCCCTTGTCGAATTTAATGCCTTTAGAGGAAGTGCCGTAACTGGTGATGTTGCAAATATTCCTAGAACTATAAAGTGGTTAACACTAGATTACACAAAAGTATATGGAGAATTTATACCTTCTAACTATCCTTCTCTCATATCTACTGCTGGAGTCTTTAGAGGAAATTCTGTATATGGGGATATTTCAAAAATTGGAAATGAGAATTTCATAACAATGGTTGATAATAATTCTAAGTTTTCCTGGAAGACAGAGAGAAATAGCTCATACAAGATATTAGCCATTGAAGGCATCCCAAACTTTGGAGAAGATTTAGATGCTATGTTGATAAATCAAGCAAAATGTGTTGTTGGATTTACTAGTAGTGATAATTCTTTTAAAAAAGCTATTACGGCTCGTGGAACTAAAACATCAGCATCAGATGCCGCAGTTGCAACATTGCAGCAGAAAGGCTACACGGTATTAGTTATTCCTGCATAGGGTATCATAAGTTTAACATCAAAAAGAAAGGAAACAAGATATGAATAAGTTAACAAAGAAGTATAAGGTAGTACATGAGGGAACCAAGATGGTGTTACCTCTGACAGAGGAAGGTGACAATGCTGAGGTATTCCCATCGGTGAATGCCACCGCAGTAGAGTTTGACTCATACTCAGAAGCCAAGGCTTACGTAGATGGTCATAACTTGGTGTATGAGGAACCAAAGTATAGGGAGTAAGCCATAAAGATAAAAAAAGAAGGGTGAGTCAATAAAGATTCACCCTCTATTTCTTATAATGTTTTTATAATGGTTTAATAATATTCTAAAAATACTATTAGAATGTAAAACATTCGGTAATTCTTTATATATTTATACAAATATAACAATATAAACTTGCTTTATTTATAATTTTGTCGTACCTTTGCAGCAGAAGAAAGAAAATAACGATTATACACATTTATCAACTTCAACTATAAATTATGGCAACTATACAAGATACATACGTTTGCAATAGTGTAGTGTTGGCAAGATATATAGCCTCCTATGCTAATGCCTACAACATCGGCATTAATATGACGAAGTTGCAGAAGTTGTTGTATATATCTTATGGTGTGTATTTGGCAGTAAAAGGAGAGCGTTTAACTAATGAGCATCCACAAGCGTGGCCTTATGGTCCAGTTTTTCCAACAACAAGAAACAAGTTGTTAAAGTTGAATTTAGAGGAAATTGTAAACTTTGAGGATGATTCCATTACTGACGAAGTAAAAGCTTGTATAAATTTAGTGTTTCGCTCATACGGAGCTTATAATGCTTCTTATCTTTCTGCTTGGTCTCATCAAATAGACTCACCATGGGATAAAACGACACATCTACCAGGCTTCAAATGGGGAAATCAAATTCCAGATGAATATATACAACCATATTTTCAAAATCTTTTGATCAAGAAACATGAATAAAACAGGTTTTGATATATACTCAGGAATTAAGGTTGAGAATACCAACGAAAAATCCCCAAAGTTTGATGATATAGATTCAAAATCTTTGGAAGACCAGGAGAAAATAAGGTATTCACAAGATACTAAATTCAGAAGACATCTAACCTTATGGGTAATGATAATTATTCCATTATGGTTATATATGGTCTTCCAATTATTGTGTAAGTGTGCAAATGGTCAATGGCATTTAAGTAATACTGTTTTGTCTACATTGTTAGCCACAACAACTGCTAACATTCTAGGTCTGGCAAACATTGTGTTAAAAGGAATGTTCTTAAAGGAAAACAAAAAGATTAAAGCAGACAATTAAGGGGAGCGGTGCCTAGCATTGCTCCTATTTTATAACATGGAGTGTTGTTTAGCACTCTCTTTTCTTGTATTCACTCTTCAATTTTTTCTGTTTCTATTTTAACTTAGGCAAACTATCATCATCTACTGTACCAGGCAGTTTAATCACCAAGCATTTATTTTCTGGCTTCTCAAAGCATAAACCAACAAAGGCAAGAAACAGAAAATCAACAAGAAGCGCTGATACACCAAAAAAGATATAATCATAAAATGGTCTTGATGCTCCAAAAGCAACTACCATTGCAACAAGTCCCGCATCAATAATGATGCACCCAAGTATGCCTATAATATAAGCTATAATTTTCTTCTTCATAAGTTTGAATGTTTAATTGGTGCAAAGATACAATAATTATTCAAGACTTGCTCCTTTTTTGGTGTTAAAAAATGTAGCCTGCGCCAATCCACCAAGCAGATAGCAAGCCTCCTCTCCATACATATTTATCAAAAACTGTTCAGAAATATGCTGAACCACATGCAGCATTTCGTGACTGAGGCTATTCATGTATTCAGCCTTTGAAGTAGCCCATCCTATAACAGCCACCGTTTTTCTTATATCAACATTAGAATAGGTTATCCCTTTATTGGCTTCACCTTCGAGCACGAGATTACAGGCATCTTTGAGAGGAATGCCGCTGCATCCCAAATCCCGAAGATAAAATACATTTAAACACCCTTCAAATGTCGTTTAAATGCTTTTTTAATTCACATTTCGTTTTTGGAGTCAAAAATCACATTTCGTTTTTGCAAGATAGCTCTTTTCGTTTTGCCGTGATTAGATTGTCCCCGTGCTCAGATTTTAGTTATGTTTCGTGATATAAAATCTGAAATTTTCAGTACTCAGACCATCGGTAGAATTCTCCGTGTTCCAATCATGCACGAAGAAGTGTCTAAGGTTTTCCGTAATGGTTATCTTTATACCAACTTCTCACGCAAAGCTGTAACAGAGGCTGATTATGGCGGAATGGGCAACAAGCCAAAAACGCTTATCTCTTACAACAAAAAGGGGGAAGACTACATCATCGACCCGAATCTGATGACAGATATGCTGTCGCGTGTAGATTATGGAGATTTGGGTAAATCGGGTGAATTCCAACAATGTCTGTTTGATACATTCAATCGCTATTTCGGCATTACTGATGAGGATGTGTTTGATGATGTTGTAAAAAGGAAACTAGAAACTAAAGGACTCAACTTGAAGGGAAATTTGGCGCATGAGATTGTTTCAGATGCTCAATTCTATGATTACGAAAATATTGGAATCAACCTTAAGGAAGCTAAAGGGGTAGAGCGCGAGTGGAGTAGGAGTGATGTGCAGAAACTCTTTACTTTCACTTTGGTGGAAATCCTGCGTTCGCAATCAGATAATGATTGCAAGGTAGGAAACATCGTGCGTTCTGTACCAACTTTGAAAAGTGCCATACGCTTGTGGTTCAAGTATTATGCTCTGAAGAATGAAGACGAAGATAAATGGTATTGTATTTTCTTGCATGATGCATTAAACGGTTCTGCTTCAAGTATATTCAGACGTCTTATCACAGAAACGCTTAAGGCATACCATCCTTTGCTCGAAGAACAATTACGTAAGCGCAGAGAGGAAAACCGAAAGCGGCAGAGTGTTCCTTTTGTATTGAAGAAGATGTATTCTTATACAGAAGAACATGATGAGTTGACGGAGCAGAAATGCCTGTTGCATCCTTTCTTCTTGGGGCAAGACTATACTGGCAGAAAAACCGAAGAGAGCTTTTACAAGTATCTTGAGGGTCAGGATGGTATAGAATGGTGGTTTAAGAATGGAGATAGCGGTAAGGATTGGCTTGCCATTCGTTATTTCAGCGAAGAACGCAACGAAGAAGCACTTTTCTATCCCGACTGGATTTTCAAAAAGAAGGATGCTACTATCGGCATCTTTGACACCAAAGGAGGTCAGACGGCTGCATCTAAAGACACGAAAAACAAGGCTGAGGCTTTGCAGAAGCGTCTTTCTATGTTGAACAACTTGGCTGAAGGCAGAATAAATTACGTTGGCGGTATTGTAATAGCTGCTAATGGTACATGGTATTATAATGATAATGAGGAATATGCCTATCAGCCTGGTAGTACAGATGGTTGGAAATTGATGCAGGATATGTTTGATGTGCTTATGGATGGGGACAGCTTGAATACAGCAATTCTTCATAGCATCTCTCCTTCCGACCGCTTCACCCGTTTCCTCCCTCTATATTCCATCCAAGCTGCCTGTGGCTACTTCGATAAATATGAGGAGCCGGAGACGGAAGGATGGGTGGATGTATCCTCATTACCATTCACTCCAAATAGGGAAATGTTCGTGGTTCATGCCAAGGGCAACTCGATGCTGCCGAAAATTAAGGATGGAGACTTATGCGAGTTTGAACGTTATCATGGAGGTTCAAGGGAGGGAGAAATCGTACTCTCGCAGGTGAATGAATATTACGAGGAATATGGCGGAAAATATACCATCAAAAAGTTTTATAGCGAGAAAACTGTGAACGAAGAAGGGGTGGAAGTTCATTCAAAAATAGAACTGCAGCCACTCAATAAAGATGGCTTCAGATCATAGAAATCCCGGAAGATAATGAAGCCAAGATTGCTACCATCGGCGTTTTGAAATACATTATCTGCTAAAGATAAAAGGGCAAGAGCATTACCTTGTCAATATATGATATGATGCTTTTGCCCTTTCTTTCTGTATGTCTTTTATTCCACTTTCTTTTATTCCGTTTTATTTATTCCACCTCCTCGCACATCGCCATCTCTGCTCCCCGGTAAATCACAACGAGCTGATGAAGCTTCGTGGTTTTCACGGATTTGTGCACGATGTCGCTATTGGCGTAGCGCCTTATCTGGGCTGAGGCTTCCTCGAAGAGATGGTTCAGCTGCTCATCGCTGGTGCCCGGCTTGCAATATTTCAATTCCACGATGTAGGAATCTTCTATGTCCTTATAGATGTCGCAGAGGGGCAGCAGGAAGATGTCGGCATAACCGCCATCGTTGTCAAGTTCAGAAATAGGACGGTAGAACTTGCATTGGCTCGTCATCGCCAGAGTGAAACCATGAACGTAGGCTTCGCCCTTCTGCTTGTCGCGCTGGGAGGAGAAGCGCTTCAGACAATCGGCTATGTAGGCAAAGTAGGGCTTGAATGCGCCTTCGTAAGCCAACTTGCTCTCCAGCTGGGTCTTGTCGTATTGCTCAAAGGTGAGGTCGTCCTCTTTGTAAGTATCCAGCAGATAGGTGTACATCTGGTCGCGCACCACCTCGTTGGGAACCACAAAGCGGGTATTGCCCTGGTAGGTGCCGTCTATCGTTACCATGCCGAAATAGAAGAGCAGACTCAGGAAATTATCTGGGTCGTTGATGCGCTCGGCAGGGAAATTCTCCATCAGGGTTCCCGTGGTGAATCCCCTGGTCACGATATCCTGTATGATGCTGGCATCGTGGGCAAACTCCTTGTCATGGCGGATGAGCATGCGAATCTTGTCGTAGTCGATGCGGATGTTGGTTTCCACCAGTTTCTTCGGAATATCATAATCGTTGCGGATGTAATTATCTACAAAGTAGAGCACCATCACGGAGTTGTACATGGTTGTGTTGCCGTACTTTTCTTCTGAGAAGCAATAATTGTCGTACCATGGCTTCATCACTTCTATCAGCTCATCCACGCTATGGCGGAATGGCAGCACGCTGGCGTAATAAGCCAGCATCTGGCGCACTTCCTCCTCGGTGAATCCCACCATTTCGTTGAACTCCGGAGACAGGGAATAGTTGGTACCGATGTTGAAACCGCTGATCAGATCGTCCATTGTTACGGGACTTACTCCTGTAACGAAAACTCTGCCCAGTGAATCTCCTGCGGCTCCCTTGATTGTGTCGAAGAAATGTCGTAGATATCCCTCACCGTGAGTCTGCTCGCGGTATCGTTTTTCATGCTCCTTGTGGGCAAGAATCTGATTGGTAAAGTGGTCGTATTCGTCGATGAAGAGATAAATCTTCAAGCCTGCTTCAGCACATTTGTCGCATAGAAATCCCAATTGGGCAACGGCATCTTCCTTTTGGTTCATCTCTTCCTTTATGTCCGGTGGCAAAAGGTGGGCGTATCTGCTGCAGAAGGAATTGAACTTGTTGTTGCAATGGGCATCAAGTCCTTTTTTATAATTATCCAATCCTGCTGAGATCATGGCAAAATTCAGGTGAAGGATGAGATAGCTGTTGCGTTCAGGGGTAGGATTCTCTCCGATGTAAAGCTTGCCGAAGAGGCTTTCAAACTTATCCTTCTTATTGATGTCGTAATAGTTTTCGAGCATGGAGAGGGTAAGGCTCTTGCCGAAACGGCGAGGGCGAATGAAGAAGAAATACATGTTAGATTCTTCTATTTTCTCTATGAATGGGGTCTTGTCAACATAGTAACAATCTCTTTCCATTACATCCTCAAAGTTCTGCATTCCGTAAGGGATGCGCTTGCGATAGATTCGCTTTTGTCTTTCTATTTTTGCCATAATCGAAACCTGCTTTTTGTTTTTATGCCGCAAAGTTAAGATTATTATTTGGAATAAGCAAAGTTTTCGGGGCTTTTTCTTGGTGGTTTATCAGAAAATGAGTAGTTTTGTGGGCGTGAATCAAATATATAACGAATAAGACAATGGATAAGACAACGACTCAAATTACGATGCTCGGAACGGGAAATGCTACGGTTTCCCAGATTTATAATACCTGTTTTGTGCTCCAAACTCCCAGCACCCTGATGCTGGTGGATGCGGGCGGAGGAAACGGAATACTGGCGCAGCTGAAGAAGATAAATGTTCAGATTTCTGACATTCATCACCTCTTCGTTACCCATGCGCATACCGACCATGTGCTGGGGGGAATCTGGGTAATCCGAATGGTGGCACAATGTAAGGGATATGAGGGATTGCTGCATGTGTATGGAAACGATAAGGTGATAAAGGTGATCAAGACCATCATCGACATGATTCTTGCCAAGAAGCAACTGGCTAAGGTGGCTGAAAGGGTGGTGTTCCATCAGTTGGAAGATGGCGATTGCTTCGAAGTGGGGGATATGAAGTTGGAATGCTTTGATATTCAGTCTACTAAGGAAAAACAGTTCGGATTCCGAGCAGAGTTGCCTTCTTCTGATGAATCGGATAAGCCTTTGGTCTTGGCGTGCCTGGGTGATGAACCTTATAACGAGCAGAACCGACGCTACATAGTGGGGGCTGACTGGATGATGTGTGAGGCGTTTTGTCTCTATGCCGACCGCGATACGTTCAAGCCTTATGAGAAATGCCACAGTACGGCGCTTGATGCCGGAAAACTGGCGGAGGAACTGGGCGTGAAGAATCTTATCCTGTATCATACGGAGGAGAAAACACTCGCTAATCGTAAAGAAAATTATACTCGTGAAGCTGCCGAGAACTTCAAGGGTAGAATCTTCGTTCCGGATGATTTGGAGGTGATAGAGCTGTAGAATTTCTTTCTTTATAATTGTGGGTTTAATCAGTTTTGATCCGGTAGGAAAATCTTGGTTACTTCCCGCTCTCCGAAATCTATCATGGCGTTGAAGAGACTCACTTTTTCCGCCTTTCTGAGGTTTTCTAGTGTGAGGTCGGCTTCCAGGATGATGCCGGCTTCCAGGAGCTGGGCACGTTTGGTTCCCTGGAGCAGGGGATGCTTGGGGGTGAGCCATCTGTTGCCATCAAAAAGGGCGAGATTGGTGAAGGAGGTATCGGTAATGAGCCCGTTCTTTACAATGATGATTTCATCGCAATCGTCCTTCTGGGCTACCAGGGCGTTGAGCGCACTTCGGTCTGTGCTCTTATAGGTGTAGTCGATATTATTATCCTCTACCACCTTGAGGGAATGAATCTCCTTCATCTTGTAGGGGGCGTACTCGATGGCTTCCACGCCCTGGGTGCCATAAACCACTCGTGCCTTGTAAAGGTTCATTTCCTCTTTTGGGGAAATGAGGGATGAGAGTTTTATTTCTTCAGATGCGAGGGTTGGAAAGAACCTGCGGATGGTTCTCTCCATTCTTGCCTGATGATAGGGTAGGGCTAGAGCCTTGCCGTTTTTGATCTTTATTGTTTCTATAAATTGCTGTTTCATAATCTCTTTTATTTTTTCTAAGATGAAAGGTGGATTTAAAACGGAAGATAGATTTTCTGAATCACTTCCTCGTATTCCCTCCGGCAATCGCTCTTCGAAGTGATGCCGCCGCCTGCCTTGAAATACAATTTTCGGCTTTTCTTCGGCTTCTTTCCTTCGTTTGCCTTGAAATTCTTTTCTCCGTCGGCTTCAAAATCAACCGGCGAAGTTTCTTCTTCTATGAATCTTATCATGACGGCAGAGTTGAGTTCGCCCTGGTCGTAGATTCCCATGATGCCCGTGTAGAAGCCGCGGTCGTAGCCTTCTGCCTCTTGGATAATCTGCATGGTTTTATCTTTCGGGGCACCCGTGATGGAACCGGCTGGGAGCTGGGCATCGAGGATTTCGCCCAGATGGTGCGGGTAATCTTCGGGCAGGCGACCGCTGATTTCTGAACTGGTTTGCAGGATGTCGCCCTTGTTGGTGTGCAGCACGTCGACGTAACGGTATTTATCTACCCTTACATCTTCTGCCACCCGGCTCAGGTCGTTTCTTATCAGATCTACGATGGTGGCGTGTTCTGCCGCCTCTTTCCGGTCTTCCATCAGCAGCTTTTCGGCATTGGGGAGGGATGCATCCAGGGTTCCCTTCATGGGATAGGAGTAGATTCTTCCGCCCTTGATTCTGACGAAGGTTTCGGGCGAAAAGCAGACGAAGGGGGTGAGATTCTCTTCTATGTTCTCTTCTTTCAGATGAGCTTTATCTTCTGCTTGAGTTCTCTTTCTTCTGAGCAGCAGTTTATACTTCCCTTTTGCACGATGGAAAATTTCTTCTAATGAAAGATTGCAGCTTACGGGAACCCGGTTGGTGAGATTCGTAAGATAGCTGTTGCCCGCCATAATGTTGCTCTTCACGATGTTGAAGCTTCGCTCATAATCGTTATAAAGGGGCGGGGTTATCTGCCAAGAAATAGGAGAGTCCAAAGGAGTTTCTTTGAAAACCTTTTTCTCCGAAATCTCCTTTGGAATCTCCCTTGAAATCTCCTCGTAAATTCTTTTAGAATCCCCCATTTCTTTCGAATGGTTTTCTCTCCAGTTACCTCTTCCTTCGAAATCGAAGAGGCATTCTTCGGGATTTATATCTGATAGCTTGCGGATGAAGGCCTCGTCTGCCTGGTAGTTGATGACAAAGAGAAAAGGCTCTTTCTGGCTTGCCAATCGGTTGATTTTATCTATGATTTTCTGTTTCATGTCTGCAAAGATACTGCTTTTATTTAGAAAGACAAAAGATTGGTTACAGATTTTTGTTTGATGGGACGTCTTCTCCACACGCCCTGATCAGGGCGTGTGGAGCATATTTAATAGGCTTTCACTGCCTTTTTTAATACGCTTCTCCCTGCTCTATTTCTTCCTGCGTAATGCGCTTGCGGTCGATAGCGCGCCAGGCAAAGACGATGTAGGCGAGCACGAACGGGATGAGGAGGGAAACTATCGCCATGGTGCGGAGCGTGAACTCGCTGCTGCAACTGTTGGCGAGAGTGAGCGAACTCTGAAGGTCGATGTTAGATGGATAGTAGGCGGTATTGTTCCAGCCGGCTATCAGCAGCAGAACCAGCATGGTAAGCACGGTTCCGATGCCCGTAAACCAGATTCCCTTTCTATACTGCACGCTCCTCGATGACTTGAAAATGCCGAAAAGAACGAGTACTACACCTATTAATAATATTACAAGCAAGATTGGCATCTCCAGGAGATTGTGAAGATACTTCATACTCTCAATCGTAATGCCGGAAGAAGAAGTGCTGAATCCATCTTTTACCAGCAATCTGATGAGGAATGGCAGGAAGAACAATAGGAAGAGGAGGGCATTCCATGGCAACTGGCGGGTGCAGCGCTCCTGAATCTGCTGGTGCTCGATGTTGTTCTTGATGTAGAGCATGCCCAGAATACGGACTAGCATCAGTACGGCAAGTCCCAGCACTACGTTCCATGGGTCGAGCAGGGCATCAAGACCATGGCTGGCATTTGCCCAGCGGCTGATGACGGGTTGCAGACTGTTGGTAATATTGCCCTTGTCTATCAGGAAATTGCTGCCGTTGAAGAAGGTGGCTACGGCTCCGCCAAGAAGCAGCGGACCCACGATGCCGTTGATAATGAGGCAGATCTGAAAGGTCTTCGGTCCAAGAAAATTACCTATCTTGTTCTGGAATTCATAGCTCACGGCTTGAATCACAAACGAGAACAGGATAATCATCCACAGCCAGTAGGCTCCGCCGAAACTGGTGCTGTAGAACAATGGAAACGAGGCGAAGAAGGCTCCGCCGAAGGTGACGAGCGTGGTGAAGGTGAACTCCCATTTTCGTCCCGTAGAGTTGATGATGAGGCGACGCTCTTCTTCCGTTTTTCCCAAACAGAATATCAAGGTGTTGGCTCCCTGTACAAACATGAGAAACACCAGTAGGGCTCCTAATAATGATACGAGGAACCACCAGTATGATTGCAAAAATTCGTATGTCATAATACTAATGTCATAAAGTTAATTCATAATCTTAAGTTTATCATCTTAAGTTTTTATTCATATTCCGGTCCTTTCTTAATCTGCTTCACCAGGATGCTGATTTCTACGGCAAGCATGGTGGTGAAGAGTGCCAGGAAGATGAAGAAGGTGGTGGCCACGCTGCCTGCCTCGATGTCGGAGATGGCGGCACTTACTGGCAGCAGGTCTTGGATGGTCCAAGGCTGGCGACCGATTTCTGCTACTATCCAGCCCGATTCTGAGGCGATGTAAGCCAGCGGAATCATGATGATGGCGGAAATGAGGAACCATCGGTATTGGGCGATTTCCTTCTTATAGACCAGGAATAGGCTGAGGGCGAAGAAGAGAATGAGCAGGCAGCCTACTCCCACCATCAGGCGGAAGGCGTAGAAGCAGATCGGGATGCTCGGTACCAGTTCTTTGGCGTCCTTGATGTAACCATATCCGAAGTATTTCATATTCTCCCTGAGGATAGGGAGCTGGTCTTTCGCCTTCGTTTCGCGATAGGTTTTCAGGGCAACTATCGCCTTCTTGCCCCGGGCTATCTTTTCCTGCACGGATGGTTCCCGGGTGCCATCCTCTTTAGTGTAACCCTTGATAATATCGTTTACGCCAGGCACGTAGCCATCGGCTGTGCGGGTGGCTAAGAACGAGAGCATGTTGGGGATGGCGATGCGCATGGCTGGCTCCTGCTCGTTTTCGTAATCGGGCTGCCGGAAGGGATGAACGGCTGCTATCGCCGTGAGGCTTTCGCCGTTTCCACCATTATATAATGCTTCCATCGCAGCCAGTTTCATCGGCTGCACCTGTGCCACCTGGTAGGCAGAGTTGTCGCCGGTCATCGCAGCCAGCAGGGTGGCGATGAGTCCTACTCCGGCACCCATCTTGATGCTCGCCTTCGCCAGTTGGGTTTCTCTCTTCTTCAGGAGATACCAGCAGCTTACGGCTACAACGAAGGTGGCGCCGATGATCCAGGAGGAAGTAACGGTATGGGTGAACTTGTTGATGGCGAATGGCGAGAGTGCCACATCCATAAACGAAGTCATCTCGAAGCGCATGGTATCGGGATTAAATTCCTGTCCCACCGGATACTGCATCCAGGCGTTGGCTACGAGAATCCACCAGGCAGAAATGGTGGCGCCAAGTCCCGTGAGCCAGGTGGAGGCAAGGTGGAAGCCCCGGCTCACCTTATCCCAGCCGAAGAACATCACGGCCACGAAGGTGCTCTCCATGAAGAATGCCAGGATGCCTTCGATGGCTAGGGGAGCGCCGAATACGTCGCCCACGAACCAGGAGTAGTTGCTCCAGTTGGTGCCGAATTCAAATTCCAGGATGATGCCTGTGGCAACGCCCATGGCGAAGTTGACGCCAAAGAGTTTTTGCCAGAAACGGGTTACGTGCTTCCAGAACGGCTTGTTGGTGCGGTAGTAGCATGTTTCGGAGATGCCCATGATTACTGCCAGTCCCAGGGTGAGCGGCACGAACAGCCAATGGTAGATGGCCGTGAGTGCGAATTGCGCCCTCGACCAGTCGATGGTCGCTGATGTAATGTCTAACAATAGATTTGTCATCATAGTTGAATGGTTTTAGAATTGTTATTATATAATGTTTTTGTATTTCTTTCGATGTGAAGGTTGCGGGGATTCAGAGTCTTATCTGTTCAGAATTTCCTTGGAAACGAAGCCAGCCTTGTCTCCGTTCTTGGCATTCGTATTGATAAAATCTGGAAAGAAAAAGAGCTTGAGCACCAGGAAGATGATGGCAAGCTTGATGAGAATGACAGCCCAGAGCGTCTTGCCCAGCGTCATCGTCCTGAAACCATCGTAATAGAGATGGAAAATCCGGGACAGCAGTCCTTGTTTCATCGGTTTTACATCCGTTTTCATCAGGTTTTTATCCTTTTTCTTCTGCATAAGTACTCCTTCTTTAAAAACTCTGCTGCAAATCTACAATAAAATTATGTAACTACCAAATATTTTCTTGAAAAAGTTACAAAAAGATTGCTTTCAGGTATCCCATAAGGGAGTTATTTTAAAGTTTTTCTTTTTTTTTATGGAATAAGGCTTGCCGTTTCATCAGAATTTATTATCTTTGTCCCCTAAAACATAGAAACATTTTAATCAGAAATAATCAGAAGAAATGATGAATATAGAATCAGTTAGAGAGTATTGCCTCTCGCTTCCCCTCGTAGCCGAGGCTTTTCCTTTTGATGAGCAGACCTTGGTGTTTCGCATTTTGGGCAAGATCTTTGCCTGTGTTGACCTGGAGCGCCCCGAGTGGGTTACGATGAAATGTAATGCCGATTACGCCCTCGAACTCCGGGAAGTGCATCCCGAAATAGAAGGCGCATGGCATTGGAATAAGAAATACTGGAATCAGGTAAACCTTTATGGCACGCTGGAAGATGATTTCATCCAGGCCCTGATTCGCCACAGTTATTCCGAAGTGGTGAAGAAACTCAAGAAAAAGGAGCGGATGGAGCATCCGGAAATGCTGGATGTGAAGGAATAGGGAGAATTATTCATTTTTTCTGTAGTTTGGGTAATGCGTGTTTTCAAGATTCTTCGTATCTTTGCACCCAGAAATCATAATTAAAACTATAAGAAAATGTATATTGAGAAAATAAAGTCGCCAGCCGACTTGAAGAAACTGGATTTGAAGGAGTTGCAGGTGGTGGCTGATGAAACCAGACAGGCTGTGCTGAACCGTGTAAGCAAACATGGCGGTCATGTGGGACCAAACCTGGGATTCGTGGAGGCTACCGTGGCGCTTCACTACGTTTTTAATGCACCAAAGGATAAGCTCGTGTTTGACGTAAGCCACCAATGCTATCCGCATAAGGTGCTCACCGGACGAGCTGCGGGATTCCTCGGCGATGTGGATGACATGAATGCCATTTCGGGCTATTCTTCTCCTGCCGAATGTCCTGAGTATGATAACTTTGAGGTGGGGCATACTTCTACTTCCGTGAGTCTTGCCACCGGTTTGCAGAAGGCGCGCGACGTCAAGGGTACCGATGAGAACATCATCGCCATTATCGGCGACGGATCCCTTTCGGGCGGCGAGGCTTTCGAGGGACTGGATGAGGCTTCGGAACTCGGCACGGGCATCATCATCGTGGTGAACGACAACGAAATGTCTATCGCCGAAAATCATGGCGGAATCTACAAGAACCTGCGTGCCTTGCGCGAGAGCAACGGCACCTGCGAGCACAACTGGTTCAAGGCGTGGGGCTTTGAATACAAGTATCTGGAAGAGGGTAACGACATCGAAAAACTCATCCAGGTTTTCGAGAGCGTGAAGGATACGAATAAGCCTACCGTGGTTCACATTCACACAGAGAAAGGTCATGGATTTGCGCCAGCCGTAGCCAATAAGGAGGCTTGGCATTGGGGAATGCCTTTCAATTTGGAAGACGGTTCGCGACCAAGAAGGAATGCCGATGGAATCCTCCCGGAGGTTGCTCCGACAGAGGATTACGGTACATTATTCTCTGACTGGATGCTCAGCGAGATGAAGCAGGATAAGACCCTCATCGCTGTAACCGCCGGTACTCCTACCGCAGGTGGCTTTACTGCCGATAAGCGCCAACTGGCTGGCAAGCAGCACATCGATATGGGAATCGCCGAAGAGCAGGCGGTGGCCATGATTTCGGGAATGGCGAAGGGTGGATTGCATCCTGTCTGGACCGTTTACAGCACCTTTATCCAACGTACCTACGACCAGATAGCGCAAGACCTCTGCATCAATTCCAACCCAGCCGTAATCAACGTGGTAGGAGGCGGAGTGAACTCGATGAACGACATCACCCACATCTGCCTTTTCGATATTCCGATGCTCTGCAGCATTCCGGGGCTCATCTATCTGGCTCCAACCACCTGCGAGGAGTATTTCGCCATGCTCCGCTGGAGCATTCTGCAGGATAAGAAACCTATCGCCATCCGCGTGCCAAGCAATGGCGTGGTTCATACGTCAGAAGCCGTTGATGCTGAATATGGTTACGAGGCAAAGTACAAGGTAATGCACCAGGGCGAGAAGGTGGCAGTCATCGCCGCCGGTTCGTTCTATCAGAAGGGCGAGAATGTAGTCCGCCTGTTGGCTGATAAGGGCATCGATGCTACGCTCATCAATCCACGTTATCTGAACGAGGTGGATGCCGAGACGCTGGATAGCCTGAAAGCAAACCATCAGTTGGTGGTAACCCTGGAGGATGGTTCGAAGGATGGCGGTTTCGGCGAGCGTATCGCCTCTTACTATGGCACTTCAGAAATGAAGGTGATGGTGGGCGGCATCAGGAAGGGACTCTACGACAGATACGATGTGAAGGAGTTGCTTTCGGATAATCGCCTGCTCGATGAGCAGATTGTGGAAGACATCTTGTTAGTAATTAATGATTAGTTAGACGGCATAGTTAGTTTTTATTTGACGAGAAATCCAAGCCGGAGAATCATCTCTAGCTTGGATTTCTTCTGTTTTATCATCGAATGTTTGTCTTAATCTCAGTCTTAATCTTAGTCATCTTCCCTGTCATTATCTCAATCGTCATCATCATCATCGTCATCATCATCATCATCCCAATCTCTATCGTGCTTCCACTTCTTGTCGTGCTTGTGATACTTGTGATGCTTGCACGGCTTTCCTGGTCCATAAGTTACATGGATTCCGCCTGGCCATCCTGGTCTTCCGTAGCTGCACTCAGGGCGAGGGCGGCGCTTGTCGTGTCCCCAGTTATGCTTTGGATACTTGGTGTAAATATGGTGAACATACACATGATTCTGCCAGCCGATAGGGCGATAGAAATAGTAAGAGTCCTTGAATCTCTTCCATTGTCTGGCGGTCATCATGCGCTTGAGCTGCTTGTTGCGGTAATGCCAGCCGTAGGCATCGATGTCGCGATAGCTTCGGATGCCATTGAGATAATTGAGATTGATGTTCAGGATGCTGTTGCGCTGGGCGCTGCTCAATCCCAGTTCCACCACCATCTTATCTGTGATAAAACGGGCTTCTGCCTGAATATTTGTCAGTCTCTGAGCATTCATAGATGTAATCATCATCCATACTGCTACCAATGTCATAATCATTCTTTTCATAACTATCTTCTCTTTAAAGGTTTATTACTGCATTTATTTATTTCTGGTGCAAAGATAGGGAGAATAGCTGAAAACAACAAGGGGAAAACCATAAACCAGCGTATGATTTTCCCTAAAAGCATCGGGGGAAACTCCCGTAATAAAATTGTAGTATCTTTTATCTGCTAATTAAAATCCTTGTAACCTCATTGACACATAATACCCCTACCTTTGCACCCGAAATTTAACAGGAATTACCCCGAAAGGGGAAATCTTTAATAAAGGTATTATAGAAAGGTATTATAGTTAGATAAAGAAAAATGGAAAAGAAAGTATCGGGTAAGCATAGCAGCATGAATGGCTTTGCTATGATGAAAGGTAGAGTAGCTACTGTAGTTTTGGCTTCGGCTTTATTGTTGGGCGGAGGTTTGACTGCACAGGCGCAAAACGCAGCATTAACAACCTGCTCTCAGAGTGCAGCAACCGCTATTCCGCAGAATCCTAACTGGAAGGCGAATGCTGCCGAATGGCAGAAACTGAAGGGTGAAATCACCCTCTACATGACCAATGATATGGGTCGAAACGGCTACTACGACCAGAAGCCTATCGCCGAACTGATGGGCGAGATGGCGGGTACGGTAGATCCTGAATGCGTACTTGCCGTGGGCGACATCCACCATTTCAATGGCGTGGCTTCCCCCCAGGACCCTCTGTGGCTTACCAATTACGAATATGTTTATTCTCATCCAGACCTGATGCTCGACTGGTTCCCGGTTTGTGGCAACCATGAGTATCGTGGTAATACTCAGGCTTTTATGGACTATGGTAAGGTGAGCCGCCGCTGGATGATGCCAGCCAAATATTACACCAAGGTGTTCGACCACAAGGGAACTACCATCCGTGTCATCTTCCTCGACACCACACCTCTTATCGATTCTTATCGCAAGGCGTCAGAAAAATATCCTGATGCCTGCAAGCAGGATGCAGAGGCTCAGCTCTCCTGGCTCGACGAAACCCTGAAGAATGCCAAGGAAGACTGGGTCATCGTGGTAGGTCATCATCCTATCTACGCCTACACCGAGAAGAAGGAGAGTGAGCGACTCGACATGCAGAAGCGCCTTCTTCCTATCCTCCATAAATATAATAATGTGGCGATTTATGCCTGCGGCCATATCCACAACTTCCAGCACATCCAGAAGAAGGGCGACAACATCGACTACGTAGTCAATTCCTCTTCATCTCTGGCTCGCCCTGTGAAGCCTATCGATGGCACTGTGTTCTGCAGTCCAGCCGATGGTTTCTCTGTATTTACAGCAGATAAGAAGCAGCTGAGAATGTCGATGATTGACAAGGATGGAAAAATCATCCACACGGTTTTAAAGGTAAAAAAGTAAAAGGAGCTTTTTTGCGAAAAGAAACGAATGAAGATTTCAATAGCGATATAGATGAAAAGAATTTTACTGAGTGCGGCGCTTCTAGCCGCTGCGACTACCTCCATCCAGGCACATACGCTGGATGGTATAGTCAAGGATAACAAAACGGGTGAACCCCTCATCGGAACCGTAATCCGAGTAAAGGAGCTGCCCAACGTGAGTACCACCACTGGACTTGATGGTACTTTCACCCTGCATGAATTGCCTGATAAAGGCAAGTTTACCATCATCGTTTCCTACATGTCGTACAAGACCAGGGAGATGGTAGTAGATGTGGCTAAGAAAGACAAGGTGGATATTCCGATGGATGAAGACCTGAAGCAGTTGGGCGAAGTGGTGGTTACCGGTCATCGTGAATACCGCAGCGACCGAAGCGCCATAGAAACCGTGAAGAATGCCGGCAACGTGCTCAACGTGATGAGCCAGCAGAGCATCCAGCTTTCGCCTGATGTCAACGTGGCAAGCGTTCTGCAGCGAGTATCGGGTGTAACCATGGAGCGTGATGCATCGGGCGAGGCTTCCTACGCCATCCTCCGAGGCATGGACAAGCGCTACAACTACACCCTGGTAAACGGCGTGAAGATTCCAAGTCCGGATGATAAAAACCGTTACATTCCGTTGAATATCTTCCCTTCTGATCTGATGGATCGCCTCGTGGTATCCAAGTCTTTGACGGCTGATATGGAAGGCGATGCAGCCGGTGGCGTGGTGGATATGGTGATGAAGGATGCGCCATCCCACTTCCAGATTCTGGCGAATGCAGCCATCGGAGCAAGTGATTATTTCTGGAAGGATGGCAGAGATTATCTTACCAGCAACCGCTCTGATTATACAAAGAAGGCTCCTTACGAGGCTTTCGGAAAAGACTACAAGGCGCAGATGAGTGATTTCAAGAAAGGCCCTGTTCAGCTGAAGAGTCATTCCATGCCATCTCCTAACTTCATCGGAGGTTTGAGCATCGGCAACCGCTTCTGGAACGACCGCCTGGGCGTGATGCTTGCCGGAAGCGTGCAGAATACTTTCCGTGGCACCGAGCGCACCTACAATTCCGTAAAGATGGCTTCGGGCGAGCAGGCAATGTACATTTCCAATCTGCAACATCGCTACTACAGCATCCATGATCTTACCACGGGTGCTCATGCCAAGATAGATTTAACCCTGCCTGGCCACAAGCTGGAATGGTACAACATGTATGTGCGCACCAATTCCAAGGGCATCAGATACAATAACAGTGTCAACACCGAATATATCGGAGCCGACAGCTATACCCAGGACGATGAGGTGCGCTCTCTCTCAACCACCCAGAGCATCTTCGCCACTAACCTGAAGGGTACGCATCATCTTACCAAGGATTTTACCGTAGATTGGTCGGGCGTATTTTCGCAGGCAAAGGAGGAAGATCCGGACAGAACCTACGTAACCCTGACGAATACCGTGAGCAGAAAAGCCGAGAATGGCGGCGATGCCGTTTCGGGTTCCATCTGGGATGCCAATAAGAATATCATTAAGACCCTGCCTAAGGGTGCCGAGCGCCGGTTCCAGCACAACAAGGATACCGACTGGGCAGGCTACATCAACCTTTCTTACGATACCCATTTCGCCAACGATGTGGAGGCTCTCTGGAAGGCGGGTGCGCAGTATCGCAGAAAAGAACGCAGCAATAGATATTATTCTTACATCTTCAATCCTGCCGACATCTCGCAGACGATGGATGGAAACGGATTAGAGCAGTATGCCAATATAGATTGGGTTTGCAAAACTCCTTATTCTCAGGCTTCGCAGCTCAACTACGATTCCAAGGAGCACATCGGAGGCGCCTACGCCATGGTAACCCTGAAGAGCGAGGTAGGTGAACTGAATGCCGGTTTCCGTGCCGAGCATACCAACCAGATTTACACCATGCTCCAGCACTTCCGTAACATGGGACAGGTGGGCGAGCAGAGCTACTGGGATTATCTGCCATCTGCATCCATCAAATGGACGCCAACCAAGAAGATGAACGTGCGTCTCTCTTACTATCGCTCCATCAACCGTCCGGGCTTCTATGAGATTGTGCCTTATCAGATTATGGGCGAGGAGTATCAGGAAAAGGGTAATCCAAACCTGAAGCGTGCCCGCATCGACAACATCGACCTGCGCTGGGAGTGGTTCCCAAGCAAGACAGAGCAGATTCTTGCCGGCGTGTTCTATAAATATCTGAAAGACCCGATAGAGCAGGTGTTCGTAACATCTGATGGCAAGATTGGTGCCGGAACCGATGCTTACTACATGCCGGATAACCTGGGTAATGCCAAGAACATGGGCTTCGAAATCGACGTCATCAAATACATTCGCCACTTCGGAGTAAAGGCAAATTATACTTACACCCATTCTGAAATCACCACCTCGAAGCGTGAGTACAAGGAGGGTAGTGCCGAGTATAAATCGGGCGTAACCCAGACCCGTCCGCTGGTTAACCAGGCTCCTCATACCGCCAATATCTCCTTATTATATAAGGATACGGAGAATGGCTGGAATGCGCAGTTGGCCTCTTCCTTCACGGGTACCAAGCTCGCCCTGGTTTCTCCCTTCAAGGATGCCGATCAGTGGGATAAGGCTATGTTCGGTCTCGACCTGAGTGCCGAGAAGCAATTCAAGAACGGCATCTCCGTCTTCTTCAAGGCAAACAATCTGCTCGATGCCAAGCGCGAGAGATACTTGAAGACCGTGAACAAGAGCAACCTGGAGTATGAGGGCCAGAAGAGCGATAAGACCATCGTGGGAACTTATCAGTATGGCAGAACCTTCCTGCTGGGAGTAAGATACAAGTTATAAAAGGTAAAAAGAAAAAAGGTAAAAAATGAAAAAGATAAATACTTTAGCTTGCATGCTTATGATGGCAGCAGCTGCAATGTTCTCCACATCTTGCGAGAACGATAATATAAATCCATACGATTACGTGAATAATGGCGCTAATGGAAGTGATGGCAACCAGAACCAGGGTTCTAAAGATGTCATTACAACTAAGGTGGCAGAATATCCTAAAGGCTCTCTGGTTTGGAGCAAGGATACTACCCTCAGCGAGAGCGTGGAGATTCCTGTAGGAACATCGCTCTACATCGAGCCGGGCGTAACTGTTACCTGCAAATCAGAGGTTCAGGTACCGGTAGAAATCGTGGTATTGGGCAATCTCTATTGTCTGGGAACCGCCGAGAAGCCAGTTACCATCACTTCTGATACCAAGAAACCAGCCGATTGGGGCGGCATCATCTGTGGCTACAATTCAGAAGAAGTGGTACTCAACCACGTGGATGTGGCCTATGCCGGAGCTACTCCTACCGAGAGTTCTGCTTCTTTCCAGAACAAGCTTTTCAAGACTACCATTGATGGTGGTGTGCCAGCCTTCCACTTCTGTAATGTGAATGGTAAGTTCGTGATGGCAAACAGTTTCTTCCACGATAACTACAACGACCAGACTTACTTTACTGGTGGTAACGGCTTGATTATCAATAATATATTTGCTGATAGCGGAAATGCAGCCGATGGCGGCGAGGCTATCAACGTAAAGGCGGGTTGCAAGCTCGATGTAGCCAACACCATCATCTACAACGCCTGCACCAACGCCTTCAAACTCTCTAATGCCGGCAATAGTGAGGTGATTCCGCTTACCGAGATGACTGCTTACAACAATACTGTAGTTAATTGCGGATGGCGCCGTGCCAAGAACAAGAAGGGTGGTTCTGTATGGGTAGAGAAGGCTGCGAAGCCAATCTTTGTGAACAACCTCATCTATGATTCACGTTTCGGCCTGAAGCAGCCAAAGAAGGATGGTGCTGATATGGAGCACAGCCGTCTTACTCCAAACTACTACTTTGCATCTACAGAGACAGGAGTAGAGCAGATGGCGAAGGATGCAGCTTTGGGCATCTGGTTTGATACTGATATCAAGAGCAGCGTGGCTGGTCAGTTCAACCCTCTCTTCAAGAGTTTCACTCAGAGCGACAAGATGAATATCAACTGCGAGATTGATAAAGTGGAGAATGGTGCTCCATTGGCATTCGATAAGACTTGGAATTTCGAGTATCAGGATAACAGTCCTGCTCTCTCTGGTGGTGTAACCGATTTTACTCCGCTCTTCCCTAGTGGTCTGCCTTTCTTCGGTATGAAGCAGGTGAATTTCCTGGATAAGAATAACGACCAGAACTATTACTTTACCGCTCCATTGCCAAGCGCAAGATTCGGAGCGAGATTGTAAAAAGCTATTATATATCATAGCGCGATTAAATAAAAAGAGGATGCGTGCAGGCGACAGAGATGTAGCTTGCACGCTTTTCTAGTATAATCGGTTTAGTTCAAGATAGAAACAACGTCTTTTCTTCATCTCTCTTATCTCCTTTCTTCCTTCTTTCTGTATTAATAATGTGTTAATCTCAGGAAAAGTCTTGGTTGATTATAGGATAAAATGTTCTTTAACCCTATTGAAATCTCCGTTCATAGACGTTGAATGGCGGTTCAGTGTCTTTGAACGGCGGTTCAACGTCTTTGAACGGACATTCAACGTCTATGAACGGAGATTTTATCTAGGTATAAATGCTTTTTTTTCTTAGTTGAAAGAACTGTTTTAGTAGGTTAAAATCCTTGTTTTACCCCTCTTTTTGTTCTAATAAAAAAGAAAAAGCTTTGAAAACAATCTCGTTTTCAAAGCTTTTTCCTTATTTATGCCTCTTTCTTCTTCGTCTTAGGAAGAACGAGGTTGAGAACTACGCCGATGACGGCGGAAAGACCGATGCCGGAAATGGCGAAGGAACCGGATGAGAGAACGGCGCCACCCAAGCCCATCGTCAGCATCACAGAGATGATGATAACATTGCGGGTTTCATTCATGTCTACCTTGTTCTGCATCAGATTCTGAACGCCCACACTTGCGATGGTTCCAAAAAGCAGCAGCATGATGCCACCTAAAACCGCCTGAGGAATGCTCTGTAACAAAGCACTCAACTTGCCCACGATGGAGAAACAGATAGCGGTGGCTGCGGATATGCGAATCACGGCAGGACTCGTTACCTTGGTGATAGACATCGCACCTGTTACCTCTGAATAAGTGGTCTCAGGAGGTCCGCCCAGAAAGGCTGAACAGAGACATGCCAGTCCATCGCCCAACATCGTGCGATGCAATCCCGGATCTGCCACGAAATCCTTCTTGGCTACGGCACTCACCACATATACATCGCCGATATGCTCCAGCACCGGAGCTATTGCCACGGGCAACATATAGAGGAATGGAGCCCAGGAGAAATGGGTGATGGTATCGAAGGATACAGGACAGGAGAACCATGATGCCGCTGCCACGCCCGAGAAATCTACCTCGCCCATGCAGATGGCGATGACATAGCCCACGATAACCCCCGAAATGATAGGAACCAGCTTCATCAAGCCCTTGCAGAAGGTAAGCACCAGGATAGCGGTGATGAGCGATGCAAAGGAGAGAATCCAGTTGGTCTTTGCCATATCCACAGCGCTGCCCGAAAGGGAGAGACCGATGAGGATGATGGCGGGACCGATGACTACCGGAGGAAAAATCCTGTCCAGCAGTTTCTTGCCCTGCCATTTCACTAGGGCGCTCATGGCGAAATACACCAGAGAAACGCTGGTTAGTCCGGCGATTGTTCCCGGCAGTCCCCATTGCTTGGTTGCAGCGATGATAGGGGCGATAAAGGCGAAGGAACTGCCCAGGAAAATAGGCACCTTGCCCTTGGTGATAAAGTGAAAAAGAAAGGTTCCTACACCAGCGGTGAAGAGAGCCGTTGCCGGATCGATGCCTATTAGAAGAGGCACCAGAACCGTTGCACCGAAAGCCACAAACAGAAACTGTACTCCCACAAGGGTTTTCTTGGTCATAGAAAGTTGTTCTGTATCCATAGTCGATATTCTTTATTAGCCTTTCAGACTCTCCTGATACCAGTCGAAGAGTTTCTTCACACCATCCTCAATCTCTACCTTATGCGTCCAGCCGAGGCTGTGGAGCTTATCTACAGAGATGAGCTTGCGCATGGTTCCATCTGGCTTGCTGGCGTCAAACTCTACCTCGCCTTCGAAACCTACTGCCTTTACTACAAGCTCCGAAAGTTCACGGATGGTGAGCTCCTTGCCGGTACCCACGTTGATGTGGCAGTTGCGAATCTCACCGAGAGAAGGGATAGCGCCACCACGGCCCTCAGAGTTGTTTCTATCCACAGCACCATCTACCTTGGCACCATAGAATACAGAACTGTACTTCTCGATACCGATGATGTCCTTGAAATCTACATTCAGTAGCACGTGAACGCTGGCATCTGCCATATCCTCGCTCCAGAGGAATTCACGCAATGGTTTGCCTGTTCCCCAAAGCACTACCTTGTTGTCGTAGATGCCATAGAACTCCAGCGCCTTCAGAATGCGCTCGTGAGAGTTGCTGCCGTCTACGTTACCCTCGCCGATGATTTCGCGGAGCTTATCAGTAGGGTTGATAGGGCGCTTGTTCATATCCACCTCGATGCTGTGCCAGTCGCCATCGTGGATGAGTTTGGCAAGATAAATCTTGCGCATCATCGCAGGCATTACGTGGCTGTTCTCCAGATGGAAGTTATCGTTAGGGCCATAGAGGTTGGTTGGCATCACAGCGATATAGTTGGTACCATACTGAAGGTTGTAGCTCTCGCACATCTTCAGTCCGGCAATCTTGGCGATGGCATATTCCTCGTTGGTATATTCCAGCGGAGAAGTAAGGAGCACATCTTCGCTCATAGGCTGCGGTGCATTCTTAGGATAGATGCAGGTAGAGCCCAGGAAGAGGAGCTTCTTCACGCCATGAGAATAAGCGTTGCTGATTACGTTGCATTGCATCTTCATGTTCTGCATGATGAAGTCTGCACGATACAATGAATTCGCCATGATACCGCCTACGAAGGCAGCAGCCAATACTACTGCATCAGGCTTTTCCTCATCAAAGAACTTCTCTACTGCATACTGGTCGGTCAAGTCGAGTTCTTTGTGAGAACGACCTACCAGGTTGTTATAACCTCTCTTCTTGAGGTTATTCCAGATAGCAGAACCCACGAGTCCGTGGTGTCCTGCTATATAAATTTTAGAATCTTTTGATAACATTGTTTATTTACTATAAACTATCAATAGTTACTTTACAATACCTTTCTCAAGATATTCTGCAAGATTGCAGCGAACCTTCTGACCGGCATCCTCAGCAGCTACCTTAGCCATATCGCTCTCTACCATGATCTTTACGAGATCCTCGAAAGAGGTGGTGTTAGGATTCCAGTTGAGCTTAGCTTTAGCCTTTGTTGGGTCACCCCAAAGGTTCACCACGTCGGTAGGACGGTAGAAATCAGGAGAAACCTCAACGAGTGTCTTGCCGATGAGTTCCTCAGGACCCTCAACGCAGATACCCTTCTCGTTCTCATCCTTGCCTTCCCATTTCAGTTCGATTCCTACATAGTGGAACGCCAGCTGGGCGAACTCACGAACAGAATGCTGCTTACCTGTTGCAATCACGAAGTCTTCTGGCTTCTCAGCCTGGAGAATCAGCCACATACACTCTACATAATCCTTGGCATAACCCCAGTCGCGGAGCGAATCCAGGTTACCGAGATAGAGCTTGTCTTGCTTGCCCTGCTTGATGCGGGCTGCAGCCAAAGTAATCTTGCGGGTTACGAAAGTCTCACCACGGCGCTCACTTTCATGATTGAAGAGGATACCAGAGCAGCAGAACATATCATAAGCCTCACGATACTCCTTGACAATCCAGAAACCATACTGCTTGGCAACAGCGTATGGAGAATAAGGGTGGAATGGAGTGTTCTCGTTCTGAGGAACCTCTTCTACCTTACCGTAGAGCTCAGATGTTGAAGCCTGATACATGCGGCAGGTCTTCTCCAAACCGCATTGGCGGATAGCCTCCAGAATACGGAGCACACCGGTAGCATCTACATCTGCTGTAAACTCAGGGGAGTCGAAGCTCACCTGTACGTGGCTCTGAGCCGCAAGGTTGTAAACCTCTGTAGGTTTCACCTTGTTCATTACCTGGATGATACTCATAGAGTCACCGAGGTCAGCATAGTGAAGATGGAAGTTAGGTGTACCCTCCAAATGAGCAATTCTTTCGCGGTAGTCGGTAGATGATCGGCGGATAGTTCCGTGAACATCATACCCTTTTTCCAACAATAATTCAGCCAAGTATGAACCATCCTGGCCTGTAATACCTGTAATTAAAGCTACTTTTCTATTCATGTCATTATATGTTTTTAATGATGTCTTTTTATTGAATAAATCAGAATATCTGTGGGTGAACCGGATTAAGCCTTAGCAACCAGGTTTTCAAAGTCATCACAGAATTCAGTCATCTGGTGATAGAGTAGATTGCAACCCTTATTGGATAATTCTTCATCTGGTAGCGGACCGCTGTTAATTGCTACCGTAAAAATGTTGGCTGCCACGCCGGCACGGACGCCCAAAGGAGCATTCTCTACCACGATGCCTTCCCAGGGTTTCAGGTTTCCTGCCTTCTGTAATCCCATGAGATATGGGGCAGGATTTGGTTTGCCGCGCTTTACATCATAGGCGGTTACGATATGTGCTTCATCCAGAAAATCGCCGAAGTCGTTGAGCAGTCGCATGATGAGCGGGCGCTGTCCGCTTCCTGTTACCACTCCTACCTGCATGCCGGCATCTTTAACCTTCTGCATGATTTCCTTTACGCCAGGAAATATTTCGGCAGTAGGCATCGAGTGGAATATTTCGGTCTTCACATCATACATCTTCTGTGCTTCGTCCAGCGTGATGTCGATGCCCTTCTGCTTCTTCACCATCATCTGGATGGTGTCAATGCCTCGGGCTCCTTCGGTGGCATAAGCATCGGCTGCAGTCATGTGGATATCAAACTGTTTCATCGATTCCTGCCATGCCACAGCATGATTTGGCATACTGTTGTACAGCACGCCGTCCATATCAAAAAGCACGGCTTTAGGGTTGAATTCCCCAAAACCGTGTTCTTTCATATATTTAAAAATAATTTCCTTCATCAATTATTTAATGTTTTGTGTTTAATGTTTAGTGTTTAATGCTTTGCATGGCGTATGCCTCAACTAAACATTAAACACTACACATTATTCATTCTTCAAGCGCTCCTGGATAGCTTTGCTCTCTGCCTCATAACCTGGCTTGTTGAGCAATGCGAACATATTCTTCTTGTATGCCTCAACACCAGGCTGGTTGAATGGGTTCACCTCTTCCAAGAGACCGCTGATACCGCAAGCCTTCTCGAAGAAGTAGATCAGCTGACCGAGGTAGTAAGCGTTCAACTCTGGTACGTTAACCAGGATGTTAGGAACACCACCGTCAACGTGAGCCAGACGTGTACCGAGCTCTGCCATCTTATTCACCTCGTCAACACGCTTGCCCTCGAGGAAGTTCAAACCGTCGAGGTTCTCATCATCGTGAGGGAAGAGCAACTTCTCGTTAGGAGTCTCTACGCTGATAACAGTCTCGAAGATAGAGCGCTCGCCCTGCTGAATCCACTGGCCCATAGAGTGAAGGTCGGTAGTGAAGTCGCAAGCTGCTGGGAAGATACCCTTCTGGTCCTTACCCTCGCTCTCACCATAGAGCTGCTTCCACCACTCAGCGAAGTAGTGAAGTTTAGGCTGGAAGTTGCATACAATCTCAATCTTCTTGCCTGCCTGAGTATAGAGAGCCTGACGTGTAGCTGCATAGATAGCTGCAGGATTCTCCTCGAAAGCTACGTCCTTGCCGCAAGCCTTCTCCATGTCAGCCGCACCAGCTACGAGCTGCTTTACATCGAAACCTGCTACTGCGATAGGCAACAAACCTACTGGGGTCAAAACAGAGAAGCGGCCACCTACATTATCAGGGATGATGAAGCTCTTGTAACCTTCCTTGTCAGCACAAGTACGTGCTGCACCCTTCTTGGCGTCGGTTACAGCTACGATAACATCCTTAGCCTCTTCTTTACCGCGCTGATCCTCGCATTGCTTCTTTAAAAGACGGAAAGCGAGAGCAGTCTCAGTAGTGGTACCAGACTTAGAGATATTGATGACACCAAACTTCTTGTCCTTCAAGAAAGAAGTCAACTCGAAGAGGTAGTCCTCACCGATATTGTTACCTGCGAAGAGGATAGTAGGGTTCTTCTTGTCGTTTACGAGCCAAGCGAAAGAGTTGCCGAGGCCTTCGATAACGGCGCGTGCACCGAGGTAGCTACCACCGATACCTGCTACAACAACTACCTCACACTTTTCGCGCAAAGTATTGGCAACAGCCTGAATCTCATTGAGGAACTCAGGAGTGATAGAAGATGGCAAATGCAACCATCCCAAGAAATCGTTACCTTCACAAGTGCCGTTCTCAAGAGCTTCCTGAGCGGCCTTAACCTTAGGCTCGTAAGCCTTTACTGCATCTTCTGCAAGGAATGATGCAGCCTTTGTAATGTTTAAGCTGATACTTTTCATTTTTCTTTTAATATCTAAATGAATGTGTTAATGTTACTACTTGAAGACAAACTCTTCTGCCGAAATCGAAGGATAGGATGTGTCTATCTGAACGAGTCGGTCAAGAGCTTGATTTCGATTTGCGGACTGATGCGCTCGTACAATATATTATATACAGCATCGAGAATCGGCATGTTGACGTGCATGTGGCGATTGATTTCCTTCATACACTTGGTGCCGAAATATCCTTCTGCAATCATCTCCATCTCTATCTGCGCACTCTTCACGCTGTAGCCCTTGCCTATCATGGTTCCGAAGGTGCGGTTGCGGGAAAAGTTGCTGTAACCTGTTACAAGCAAGTCGCCCAGATAAACTGAGTCGTACATGCTTCGGTCGATAGGGTGGACGGCTGTCAGGAAGCGGTGCATCTCCTGAACGGCATTTGACATGAGTACCGCCTGGAAGTTGTCACCATACTTCAGACCGCCACAGATACCTGCTGCGATGGCGTATACGTTCTTCAGAACCGAAGAATATTCGATACCGATGACATCGCTCGAAGTCTTGGTCTTGATGAATTCACTCGCCAGACAATCGTTGGCGAAGGCATGCGCCTTTTCGGTATCGCTACAGCCCACGGTGAGATAGCTCAGTCGCTCCAGTGCCACTTCCTCGGCATGAGAAGGACCTCCGATGCAGGCGAGGTTCTCGTAAGGCACATCGTAAACCTGATGGAAATACTCTGAGCAAACGAGGTTTTCATCAGGCACAATACCTTTGATGGCTGTGATGATGAACTTGTCGCTTAGTCGCGTCTTGAGTTTTTTGAGATGATTCTTCAGATAAGGCGACGGGGTGACGAACACGAGGGTATCGTAATTCTGCACTATCTTGTTGATGTCGGAAGAGAAGAAAATCTCATCTACATTGAATCGTGCCGACATCAGATAGGCAGGGTTGTGCCCCATGCGCTTGAAGTCCTCGATGCGGTCATCGCGACGCATATACCAGCCTATGTGATGAGTATGACCCACCACAATCTTGGCTATTGCCGTAGCCCAGCTACCGCCGCCAATTATCGCTATTTTACCGCAGTTGAACACTTCGAATGAATTTATAATTAATTATGCATTATCAATTAAGCATTTGCTGCATTAATCCAGCCCTGGATATTGTCAACAGAAGGCTTCTCGTAGCCGAGCTTGTACTTCTTGTTGATTTCTCCAATCTTCTGCTGCAAGCCTTGTGCTTTTTCTTCACGGATATCAGAGATGAGGTTGAAGCCTGCCTTGCGGAGCACGTATGCCCAATTCTCTGGCACGCCAATCTCTGCCCATTCCTTGATGGTGCTCTGTGGCATCTTCTTCTCTGGCTTCATCTGTGGGAAGAACAATACCTCTTGGATGAAGGTCTTGCCTGTCATCAACATGACCAAGCGGTCGATACCGATACCGATACCTGATGTTGGAGGCATACCGTACTGGAGGGAACGGAGGAAGTCCTGATCGATAATCATTGCCTCGTCATCACCCTTGTCAGCAAGCTTCATCTGGTCGATGAAACGCTCTTCCTGGTCAATTGGGTCGTTGAGCTCAGAGTATGCATTGGCAAGCTCCTTACCGTTTACCATCAACTCGAAACGCTCGGTCAAGCCTGGCTTAGAACGGTGCATCTTGGTCAATGGAGACATCTCTACAGGATAGTCGGTGATGAAGGTCGGCTGGAGGAAGGTTCCCTCGCAGAACTCACCGAAGAGCTCGTCAATCAACTTACCCTTACCCATGGTCTCATCTACATCCATGCCCTTCTCCTTGCAGAATGCGCGGATCTCTTCCTCGGTCTTGCCGTTGCAGTCGAAACCGGTCTTTTCCTTGATGGCATCGAGGATAGGCAGACGGCGATATGGAGCCTTGAAGCTGATGATGTTGCCATCAATCTCGCGCTCTGGCTTGCCGTTTACTGCGATACAAATCGTTTCGAGCAACTTCTCTGTGAAAGCCATCATCCAGTTGTAGTCCTTGTACTGAACATAAAGCTCCATACAGGTAAACTCAGGGTTGTGGTTGCGGTCCATACCCTCGTTGCGGAAGTTCTTGCCGATTTCATAAACACCCTCGAAACCACCTACAATGAGGCGCTTCAGATAGAGCTCGGTAGCGATACGCATGTACATATCCTGATCGAGCGCATTGAAGTGGGTGATGAATGGGCGGGCAGAAGCACCACCGGCAATGCTCTGCAGGGTAGGAGTCTCTACCTCAGTATAACCTGCGTTGTCGAGTACGCTGCGGAGTGTGCGGAGTACGGTAGCACGCTGCAGGAAAGTATCCTTTACGCCATCATTAACGATGAGGTCAACGTAGCGCTGGCGGTAACGCAACTCTGGATCATCGAACTTGTCGTAAGCCACGCCATCCTTATACTTCACGATAGGGAGTGGCTTCAAGCTCTTAGAGAGCAGGCACAGTTCCTTGGCGTGAACAGAAATCTCGCCAGTCTGTGTGCGGAATACGAAACCCTTTACACCGATGAAGTCACCGATATCGAGGAGTTTCTTGAAAACAGTATTATAAAGGTCCTTGTTCTCGTCTGGACAAATCTCGTCGCGGGCGATATAAACCTGGATTCTTCCCTTTGAGTCCTGCAACTCAGCGAAGCTAGCTTTACCCATTACGCGGCGACCCATCATACGTCCGGCGATAACTACCTGGCGTGGCTCGTCCTCGTCCTTGAATTCAGCTTTGATATCTGTGCTGAATGCATTGGTTGGAAACTCTGCTGCTGGGTATGGGTCGATACCCATCTCGCGCAATGTCTGAAGACTCTGTCTGCGAACGATTTCCTGTTCGCTTAGCTCTAAAATGTTCATATTCTATTCAGATATATCTTTTATTTTCTTATTTTTGGTGCAAAAATACAAAATAAATCTGAACTATATGCCGTTTTTTATGTTTTTTATTATTAAAGAAAGGAAAAGGTATGTAAAGTTTGCCCTTCATCAAATAAAAAGTGCGATAAATTTTGTTTTCTCTAAAGAAAGTCTTACCTTTGCGTTGAGTTTATCAGAAACATACTTTGGAGCGAAGAGAAAACGAATAGCTCTGAATCAATAACAAAATACGAAAAATAGGAGATAATAAGATGAACATAGATGAATTAGTAAAAAGAATCAGCAAGACTGATGGATTATCCAAGACGCTCGGAATGCATTTCATTTCTACCCCTGAGCCTGATACGCTTCAGGCAACGATGAAGGTAGATGAGCGTAATCGCCAACCTTTCGGTTTCTTGAGTGGAGGTGCTTCTCTGGCTCTTGCCGAGAATGTGGCGGGTATTGGTTCCCTGGCGCTCTGTCCGGGACAGATTGCCGTGGGCATCAACGTGAGCGGTACTCATGTCCAGGCGGTCAGCGAGGGCGATACGGTTACTGCCTTTGCCAAGATTGTGCACAAGGGCAGAACCTTGCATACCTGGCAGGTGGATATCAAGAATACGGCTGGTGAGGTAATCTGTACCGTACAGGTAACCAACTATGTGTTCACCCCAAAGAAAGATAATCAGAAAAAGGGGGCAGAAACAAAGGTATGATAGCTTTTGCGTATTATCGTCTGCCTTATCTGCACCATGCTATCTATGTGGCTCAGCATGAGGGCGAACCTGAGGTACTCTCTTCTGTGGCAGAACTGAATGGCAAGGAAGGTTTCGTGATAGCTCCTTTCGCGCCATCCAGCGAATGTCCCGTGGTGTTGATGCATCCGGATGAAAGCAAACTGATTTCTGCCGAGGGGGCTGAAAATGCATCGCGATGCGGCACTTCCTACGTCGTGACGCTGCAGGATTTACGTCGTGACGTAGCAGAATCTACGTCGGGACGTAATTTTGAAGCCTATACAAGGGAGTTTGAATGCTTTCACCGGCAGCTCTCTGAAGGTAAATTCAGCAAGATTGTTCTGGCAAGAAAACTGCGTATTCAGAGCAATCGGCAGCCTTTAGAATCAGTCCATACTTCAGCAGCGCAAGATGCCGGCAAGACTTCAGATGTGCAGAATACAGCCAATGCTTCAGTTGTGCAGGATGCAGACTCTTTAAAGGCTCTGTTTCTGAAGACCTGCCGGATGTATCCCCGTCTTTTTGTAGCCTTGGTTTATACACCCCAATCGGGTTTATGGCTGATGGCTACACCTGAAATTCTGCTCAAAGGTGAACAGAATCAGATGGCAACCATGTCGCTGGCAGGCACCCAAAAGGCTGAACCTTCCAAGACCATAGCCGATTATCCGGTAGAAGGGATAGAATGGTCGGAGAAGAACAGAGAGGAACAGCAGTATGTAACCGATTATATCGAGGATTGTATCAAGGCCTTTTCGGATGAATATCAGAAGAAGGGACCTTATACCACGATGGCTGCCAATCTCTATCATCTCCGTACCGACATCGCTTTCCGTCTGCATGATACGGGGCGTTTGGGCGATGTGCTCGATGCCTTATATCCTACGCCTGCCGTCTGCGGAATACCGAAGGATGAAGCTCGCCGGTTTATCTTGCAGCATGAACATCAGTCGCGCAAATACTACAGTGGTTTTGTGGGACCGATTTCGCCGAAAGGAAAGACGCATCTCTATGTTTCCCTGCGCTGCATGAACATCCTGGATGATGGTTCCTGCGAACTCTATGCCGGAGGCGGATTGCTGAAGGAAAGCGAGATGGAGAAGGAGTGGAAGGAAACTGAAGCTAAGATGCAGACCATCCTGTCGGTCCTGTAAAGGTCTTGCAGAGAAAATGATAGGGATTCATTCTGATTTTATAATGCTAAAAGACAAAGGCTCTTCAAGAATCTGAAAACATAAAAATAACCTGAAAAATAAGGTGAAATGTATAGCAATAAAGAAAACGTCAATATTTTGACAAGTTTACTGGTAGCGCATGGTGTTCGCCATGCTGTGGTGTGTCCGGGCAGCAGAGATGCAGCCATAGTTCATAATCTCAATGAGTGTGAAGACATCACTTGCTATCCTGTAACCGACGAACGTAGCGCCGGCTTCCAAGCTCTTGGACTTTCTATGGCTGAAGGTTATCAGCCTGTTGTAGTGTGTGTGACTTCGGGTTCTGCATTGCTCAATCTTTATCCGGCAGTAGCTGAGGCTTATTATCAGCAAATCCCGCTCATAGTGATTTCTGCCGACAGACCGGCACAGTGGATCAACCAGCTGGATGGTCAGACGCTTCCTCAGCCTGATGCTTTGGGGCAGATGGTAAGAAAATCGGTATCTCTGCCAGAAGTGTTCGCAGGTGAGCAGCAGGAAGAGATGCATTGGTATTGCAACCGGCTGGTCAACGAAGCGCTGTTAAAAAGCATGGGGCGGGTAAAGGGACCTGTACACATCAATGTACCTATCTCTGAGCCTTTCTATTCGTTTACGAAAGAAATTTTGCCCGTAGAGCGCAAGATAGAGGTTGCTTACTGCAGGGCAAATATTGACACATTTGATGGGACCCCTTTTGAATGTGTGTTAAAAGCCAAACGTCCATTGGTGGTAATAGGCCAGTTGGACAATACCGAAAAATATGTAGACTTGTTGGCTTATATTGACCGGATGCCTATATTATGGGAATCTCTGGCAATGCCACCTTATCTATATAAGGTTCAGGAAGAACTGGGAGAAGATTGGAATAAGACCACCTTGTATGGCGCTTTCGAGAATTTGCTGGATGAAATAAAGGATGATGAAAGATTCCGTCCTGACCTGGTGGTTTATATTGGTGGGCATATTGTAAGCAAGAAGCTGAAATCTTATCTGCGTTCGCTTAAAGGAGTTGAGCAGATAAGAATCTCGCAAGAGGCTGATATCGAAGATACGTTCATGCATCTTACTAAAGTGATGGATTTGCCAAACAGTGATGCTATGTCATGGTTGGATAATTTTGGCTGGCACAACCAGTGGGAGGATTATCGCAAATTGTGGATGGATGCGTTGGCTAAAAGCTATGAACGCAAAGAGAACTTCAAGCCTGAGTTCAGCAGTCTGGCTACCGTAAAGGAATTCTTCAGCCAGCTTCAGAAGGTTGAGCCTCAGGATTTCAAAGCGTTCACCTTAGGCGGTAAAGATGCTCAGGACGATGGTATCTATGACCGCAAATTCGATACATTCCTTCCTGGTCTGATGAGCAGCGTCATCTCCGGCAACAGTTCTGCCATCCGGTTGATGAATCTGTATGCCGACCGCCATGTTTACTGCAATCGTGGAGTGAACGGCATAGAAGGTTCTCTTTCTACGGCTGTAGGTTTCTCTATGTGCAAGAACAAGTCTGATAAGCATGTATACTGCGTTCTCGGCGACCTGAGTTTCTTTTATGACCAGAATGCGCTCTGGAATAGAAATCTGAACGGCAAGCTCCGTATCATCGTGCTCAATAATGGTGGCGGTGCCATCTTTGGCAAGTTCCAGGGGTTAAAGGAGAGTCAGGCTCGTGAAGAAATGATAATGGCAAAGCATCATGCAACGGCTGAAGGAATCTGTAGTCAGAATGAGGTAAAATATCTCGCAGCTCATACGATGGAAGAGATGGAACAGGGCATCAGCCAATTGATTCATGCCGAGAGCGAGCGCCCGATGCTCCTGGAGGTTTTCACCGATATGGATGTAGATAACGAGATGCTGGAAGCTATCCAGAAGTGCTGATAGAGGACCTGTAAGGAACTTGCCTGATAGTTCTTTCAAAAGAATAAGATAAATAGTAATCATAAAGTTCAAAGTAAAATGAGAGAATGGAAAAAGATAGAAGGTTTTGATTTCAAGGAAATCATCTTCGAGGAGTATAATCATATCGCTAAGATTACCATCAACCGTGAGCGCTACCGTAATGCCTTCACGCCGTTGACCACTTGGGAGATGGCACAGGCATTCAACTATTGCCGCGACTGTTTGGATATCCGTGTGGTCATTCTGACGGGTGCCGGCGATAAAGCGTTCTGTGCAGGAGGTGACATGCATGTGAAGGGCCGAGGCGGTTATGTAGGTAATGACGGTGTACCTCGTCTGAATGTGCTCGATGTACAGATGCAGATTCGCCGTCTGCCAAAGCCGGTCATCGCTATGGTGAATGGTTATGCCATCGGTGGCGGACATGTGCTTCATGTGATGTGCGACCTGACCATCGCTTCAGAGAATGCCATCTTTGGACAGACTGGTCCTAAGGTAGGAAGCTTCGATGCCGGTTTCGGTTCTTCTTATCTGGCAAGAATGGTGGGTCAGAAGAAGGCTCGCGAAATTTGGTTCCTCTGCAAGCAGTATTCTGCCAAGGAGGCTGAAGAGATGGGAATGGTGAACAAGGTGGTGCCTCTCGAAAAGTTGGAAGATACCTGTGTAGAGTGGGCTGAAATCATGATGGAGCGTTCGCCTCTGGCACTCCGTATGATCAAGGCTGGCTTGAATGCCGAACTGGATGGTCAGGCTGGTATTCAGGAGTTGGCTGGCGATGCCACGATGCTCTATTATACGATGGATGAGGCTCAGGAAGGTGGCAAGGCGTTCCTTGAGAAGCGCAAGCCTCGCTTCGAGGATTATCCTCAGTTCCCATAATTTCATCAGCAATAAACAATAAAAAACCTCGGAAGAAAAGCAATCTGCCAATCTTCCGAGGTTTCTTGTTTTTTTTTATTCGTGAGTAGCGAATCTCTGCTCTGCCAGTTTCTCGTATTTGGTGCCTGGCTTGCCATAGTTGGCATACGGCCAGATGCTGATGCCGCCACGAGGAGTAAAGATGCCTGTTACCTCTATATATTTAGGGTCCATCAGTTTGATGAGATCCTTCATGATGATGTTTACGCAGTCTTCATGGAAATCGCCATGGTTGCGGAAACTGAAGAGATAAAGTTTCAGACTCTTGCTCTCTACCATCTTTACGTCAGGAATATAGCTGATGCGAATCTCTGCGAAATCTGGCTGTCCCGTAATAGGGCAGAGCGATGTAAACTCAGGGCAGTTGAAACGTACCCAGTAATCGTTGCCAGGATGCTTGTTCACGAAAGTTTCGAGCACCTCTGGCGCATAATCCATTCTATATGTAGTCTTGGCACCTAATGCCTGAAGACCGTCTTCTTTTCTATCCACGCTTGGTAATGTTTTAATGTTTGATATTTACTGATGTCTTTTAGCCGAGGCTGAAGATCTTGAATACATTGTAGGAGATGTTATTGTCGTATGCATCTTCACCTTCATGCTTCTTCACGTATTTCACTACACGGATGGTCAGAGGCAGTACCACAATCTCGTAGGCAGTCTTCAGTATCACCTGCCAGAGCATGAGCCAAGGCAATTCTGATGCAGGCACCACACCGCCCAGGGCAAGTGGGAAGAAGATAAGACTGTCGCAACTCTCACCTGCAATGGTACTGAGGATGGCACGGGCAGAGAAATGCTTGCCGCCATCGCGGATTTTCATCACGCTCATTACATAAGCATTGGCAAACGAACCGATGATGAAGGCTACGAAAGAGGCTGCTGCAATGCGGGGTGCCAGACCGAAGATGGCATGAAAACCGGCATCGTTGGTCCAATAAGGCGCTGCTGGAATTACATCGCAGATAGCACCCAGTGCCACAAAGAAGAAGTTCATCGCAAAGCCGGTCCAGATCAACAGACGCGCTTTCTGATAGCCCCATACTTCACATATCACATCGTTGATAATGTAGCTTACAGGGAATACGATGAGTCCACCGGTAAGGGAAATTGGCCCGAAGGCGATTTGCTTTGTTTCGAGTACGTTTGCTGCAATCAGGCAAACGCAGAAGAGGATGCTGAAAAGCATAAACAGCACGCTCACTTGAGTTTTTTTCTTGTCCATTTTCTTGTTTTTTACGAGGTTTACCAAGCACTCGGGTTATTGAATATGATGATTCTTTTCAGAAATCGGCTGCAAAATTACAACATTTCTTCTTAATAGCCAAATATTTGGGCAAAAAAATGGCTCCAAATACTAATCACTAGCACTTGGAGCCCTTATCTAACTAAAAACCTAAAACTTTTTTCTAAAAACTAAACCTAACAATCTTAACCTATGAGAAACTAACCTTTTCAGATTATATTGTGATAGCGAAATAACACTCTTGTTATCCGCTGTCATCTGTCAACAAGCAACAGATATACCAAAAAGTAGTTTCATGACAAGATGTCAGAGAAAATTTACTTTTCCATAAACTTCTTTGCAGCTCTTAACTGATGCCTCATCACACTCAGGAATTCCTGACTCTCCTGCAGTACGTTGAGATAAACCAGAGAAATCTGCATCAGCGTATTGTCTGTCATGTGCTGGATGCGGTCGATATGCTTCTTGCGGAGAACTGAAAGCTCGTCTTTGCAGGCATCTGCCTCGGCAAGTATCTCGCGATAGCTGTCATATCTGCCAGTTTCAATCAGTTCGCAGCTCATGCGCATCAGGTCGTTGATCTTCTGGCGTACAGGAGCAAACTCCTTGATGTATTCAGCAGGAAGCGGATTGAAGTTGTTGTCAACATGTTCCTTGATTGGGTCGAGCATACGGCGCAGAGAGTAGATAAACTGCTGGTTGCTGTTGGCACCCAGATGGAACCAGGTGTTGCGCTCGATGGCAATCTCGATAGGCGATTTCTTCAAACCGAGCATCTCCTGACGGCGGAACTTCTTTAGCATATCCTGTTCCTTCTTCAGATCCTTGTTGGCATGACGAAGGTTGCGGGTATTCTCGTTAGCAAGACCATCCATAATCTGGTTGAACTCGTTCAGGGCGAAGTGGCAGACGTAAGACTGGGTGCGTGAAACCTGACGGCGAAGCAAATCCCATACAATCTCTGGGTCGCGGGAACGCATCATCAGCTGGAAGGTACTACTCTTGCCCTCTTCCTTAGCCTTCTTGTTATACTTGATGTTGCTGCGGATGAGCAGGTAGATAACCAAGCCCATGAAGCAAGCCTGGATGCCCACACCACCGAAGTGCATGATGATACAAACAATGGCGCAGGCTGCGAAAGCTACACCGGCTGTGATGAACCAACCACCGATTACACTCAATACACCTGTTACACGGAATACGGCACTTTCACGGCTCCATGCTCTATCAGCAAGTGAAGAACCCATAGCTACCATGAAGGTAACGTAGGTGGTAGAGAGAGGCAACTTCAGGTTGGTACCGATGGTGATCAGCATAGAAGCAAGTACCAGGTTTACGGCTGCACGAACCACGTCGAAAGCAGCACTCTCCTCGAGTTCAACATCATTCTTGTCGAAACGGCTGTTGATCCAGTTCATCAGCGCCTTTGGCATAAACTGCTTCAACCAAGAATCTGTAGCCTGGCAGTTGCGTACAATCACGCGGGCTGCAGAAGAACTGCCGAACATCTCATCGCCCTCGTCCTGACGGCTCAAGTCAACAGAAGTCTTGATTACGTTCTGTGCTTTCTTGGATGTCGCCATGGCGATAATCATCACGGCACCGGCAGCAAGCAGGAAGCCTGGAGTAGTCTTGGCACTCTCCATCAATGAAGTCATCATAAACTGGTCTGGCGCTGCACCGTTGGCATTTGCCATATAGTCCTGATAAGAAGAGAGACCAGCCAGAGGTACACCGATGAAGTTTACCAGGTCATTACCAGCGAAAGCCATAGCCAGGGCGAAAGTACCCATCAGTACCGTAAACTTAAAGATGTTGACACGGCAGAGGTGCAGGAATTCCATTACAACAGCAGATACCACGAAGGTGATGCAGATGAGGAAACCGAGATTCTGGTCGATGTAATCGCGCACCTCAGCAGGCAGGTAAGGACTCTTGCCCAAACCCTTCATGAAGATGAAGTAAGAGAGGGCTGTAAAGGCGATACCGCCGAAGATAGCGATGCTGTAGCGGCTGTGCTTGCGGTAGTTGAAGGTGAAAATGATACGGGAAAGCCACATCACAAAGGCACCAAACACGAAGGCGATGATGACAGATGAGAAGATACCCATAATTACCTCCAACGCCTTGTTGCTATTGAGCAATACGCCATAGTTGAGGCTGTCATCGCCATACATCTTCAATGTAGCGAGGATGAAAGCACCACCCAGCAACTCGAATACCAGAGAGACGGTAGTAGAGGTCGGCATACCTAAGGTGTTGAACACATCCAGGATGATGACATCAGTCACCATGACCGCCAGGAAGAGCGTCATTACCTCTTCGAATGTAAAGTGGTCAGGACTCATGATACCATGGCGGGCGATATCCATCATTCCCGATGACATGATGGCTCCGAGAACTACACCGCAGGATGCGATAATCAGCACCGTGCGAAACTTAGCCACCTTAGCTCCGATGGCAGATTGCAGGAAGTTGACAGCATCGTTGCTGACTCCTACGAAGAGATCGAACACTGCTAAACAGAGCAGGAAGATCACAATACATAAATAAATTGTACCCATTATTATCTTAATGTTTATTGTTATTATTTACTTTGTGGGGGATATTTCTTTCCCTTATTTGCGGGAGTTATCCATTTTCTCCTTCTTTTCGGCTGCAAAAGTACGTAGGAAATGTTACAGGCTATTTAAACAGATGTTACATTCTTGTTAAAAACGATTTTTCTTCTGTTTTTCTGAAAGAAAGTAGTTATCTTTGCAGTCAGAACTCCTATATCAATACTGCGTTAAATTAATATTTAATCGTCTGTAAATCAATAACTTATATTAAGAAATTCTTATGAAAACTTAACTATAAAAAGTTGGTCAAGTCGCTGATTTTCAGTAACTTTGCAAATCACGACAAACGCAAAATTATATGAATACAGGACTTGACCAATATATGGATATCTTTAAAGATGCAGTTGAAGATTCGGCTGCAAAGTTAACAAAAAGTTTCGAGAAAATACTCATCGAGGTGATAATTTTGTTCATGGTAATACCAAGAAAGATAAATTTCACCCAAATGGGGAGGTATGGCTCGCATGTTGAGCAAACCTATCGCAACGCATTCGGCTTAAAAAAGTCGAAAAGCATTGACTGGCTCAAACTTAATGTCTCACTTGCCAAGCGCTTCTTTGGTAAACAGGGAAGATGGGCTATTGCCATTGATCCCAGCTACATCAGCAAAGCTGGCAAGAAGACTCCACATATCGGTCGTTTTTGGTCGGGATGTGCACAGTCTGTTAAACATGGTCTCGAAATCATGGGTATTGGCCTCATTGATATTGATGCCAAAGACTGCATGATGTTAAAAGCACACCAGTCGCTAAGTAATAAAGAACTGAGTCTTAGAAACAAGACTATGGTAGATTTCTATATCAGCGTCATTAAGCGTTACCGCAAGGAACTTCTTAAACTCTCAACCCTCATAGTTGCAGATGCTTACTTCTCTACAAGTACATTTGTTAATGGGATAAAGAAAGAAGGGTTCTCTTTGATAAGCCGCTTTCGTGACAATGCTTGTCTCTTTTATGTCTATGCTGGTCCACGTACTGGAAAACGTGGTCGCCCAAAGACCAAGGATGGCAAGATTGATATGAAGAATCTTGACCTCACTCGAATGGAGAAGATGGAGATGAAAGATATAGAAGGAACAGCTTATACTTTGATAGCCTATTCCAAGGCACTCAGGTGTAAAGTTAGACTTGTCATCTGGCAGATGCCGAATGGCAAGAAGAAACTATTCTTCTCTACAGACACCTCACTTTCGGGTGAAGAAGTACTTCTTTATTATAGAACCAGGTTCCAGATCGAATTTTGCTTTCGTGACGCCAAAGGCTATACTGGTCTTATGGACTGCCAGGCTCGCGATAAGTGGAAACTCGATTTTGCTTTCAATGCTTCGTTCACATCACTAAATGTTGCCAAGGTAACTATGAAGGAGATGGGAATGAAATATTCTATGTCTTCATTCAAGTCACTGATGACCAACATTTATCTGGTGAAACGAATTTTTAAAGCAAGCGGGTACACCCCGAACCGAACTTTAATTAGCAAGATTTTCAAAGATCTCTCGTGCTTACAGCGTATAGCTGCTTAGCACATTATTGAATTATTAACGAACTATTGCTATATTTAATAAGGTGTAAAACATAACAAACATGAAAATGGATAGATTTAAAGATATCAGGGCGATAGCCTTCGATGCCGATGATACGCTCTGGGCATTACAGGAATATTTCGAAGAGGTGGAGCATGAATATTGCGAACTTCTTTCTGAGTACGGAAAAGAGAAAGAAATTTCTGCCGCTCTTCTGGAGACGGAAAGTGGTAATATGGCTGACTTGGGGTATGGCTGCAAGGCTTTCATCATTTCGCTGGTAGAGAATGCCGTGAAGGTGAGTAAGGGCAAGGTTTCTGCCTATGTGATTGCTCAGATTATAGGGCTGGGAAAGAGTCTGCTGCATCTTGATGCCAAACCGCTGGAGGGGGTAGAGGAGACGCTGGCTCTGCTGCATGAAAAGAAGAAAGAGGGCAGGGGATTGAAACTTGCCGTCTTTACGAAGGGAGAGTTGCAGGATCAGGAGAATAAATTATGGCGCTCGGGTTTGCAGCGTTATTTTGATGTGGTAAGTATCGTGAGCGATAAAAAGCCTGAAGCTTACCGCCGCCTCTGCAGGGAACTGGATGTCCAGCCTTCAGAACTCGTCATGGTGGGTAACAGTTTCAAGAGTGATATTGCTCCTGCGCTGAGCATCGGCTGTTCTGCCATCCATATTCCTGCCCAATCTATTTGGGCGCATGAGAAGACTGAAGAGTATGAACACCCGAAACTCCGCCGCATCTCATATTTCAAGGAAATTCTTGATTGGATATAAAGGGAGAGAATATAGATCTTTCCTCTTTTTCTGCTGGTCCCATCTACGGTGTTTTTTTTCTGTATTGTGTATGTAAGTGCTTGAAAATCAATAAGTTTGTTCGCTTGTCCCTAAAATAAGGGGGCAAGCCTTACTTTAGGATAACTCTTAGTAAAAAGCGACTAAGAGTTATCCTATTTCTTTATCAATGTACGCAAGGATTTCTTCTTGCTGGTCTGGATGGAACCATTGGATAGTGGTATCCCGCTTAAACCAGGTAAGTTGCTTGCGCATGTATTCACGGCTGTGCGATTGGATTTGTCTGATAGCTTCATCGCGGTCTATCTCGCCGTCAAAGTAGGAGAACATTTCTTTGTAGCCTACGGTTCTCAACGAGGTGAGTCCCTTCTGCGGATATACGCTGCGTGCTTCTGCCTCCAGACCTTCGCCCATCATCATCAATACACGCTGGTTGATGCGGTCGTAGAGTTCTGTTCTGTCGCGGTTCAGACCTATCTTGATGATGCGGAAAGGGCGCTGCTTCTTTTCGGCTGTGCGGAAAGAAGTATAAGTCTTGCCGGTCTGATGACAGATTTCAAGTGCATGAACCACGCGGCGTGGATTCTTCCTGTCTACTATCGACCAGTGCTCCGGATCCATCTTGTGGAGTTCTTCTACCAGCGCCTCCAGCCCTTCCTCTTCCAGCCGCTGTTTCATCCAAGTGCGTATGTCGTCACGAA